>NZ_JBRRET010000033.1:0-41794 GCF_056760435.1 Stenotrophomonas sp. STEN008
GCTTACAGGGACGTACTTGCAGCGTCCCCCGCGCAGCCCACCCGCCCGGCCAGGCACGGCTTTTTGCCTTCACGCGACCAAGCACCCGCCACGAGGGGCTCCGCCGTTGGCCGGACACCCCGCGACAAACCACCGCACGTGCGCAATCCCAACGAACGTCGGACAATGGACGCCTTGGCGGCACGCCGCGCCGCCCTCCCGCTTTCCGCTGCAAGGATTCCCCCATGGCCGCCCGCAAGTCCTCCGCCCCGCTCATCGAAGTCACCGCCCGTCCCGGCCAGCCGCTGGGCATGTCCCCGGCCGTGTTCCTGCGCGATTTCTGGCAGAAGCGTCCGCTGCTGATCCGCAACGCCTTCGCTGATTTCCAGTCTCCGGTGCAGCCGGAAGACCTGGCCGGGCTGGCCTGCGAAGAAGGCGTGCTGGCACGCCTGATCGAGCACGACAAGCGCCAGGACGGCTGGCGCGTACGTACCGGCCCGTTCCAGGAAGACGTATTCCCCGCCCTGCCCGACCACGACTGGACCCTGCTGGTGCAGGACGTGGACAAGTGGGACCCGGACGTGCGCGCGCTGATCGAGCACTTCCGCTTCCTCCCGCGCTGGCGCATGGACGACGTCATGATCAGCTTCGCCGCCACCGGCGGCTCGGTCGGTGCCCACGTCGACCAGTACGACGTGTTCCTGCTGCAGGCCCAGGGCCATCGTCGCTGGCAGATCGATGCCAGCGAGTCGATCAAGGGCCGGCGGCCGCCACTGGGGTTCCGTCCGGACGTGGAACTGAAGCTGCTGGAGGTGTTCAAGCCCACCCACGACTGGGTGCTGGCGCCCGGCGACATGCTCTATCTGCCGCCGAACGTGCCACACCACGGCGTCGCCGAAGACCCCTGCCTGACGTTCTCCTTCGGCATGCGCGCGCCGTCCTCGGCCGAACTCATCAGTGACTACCTGGACACCCTGATCGCCGATGCCGACGAGAACATCCGCTACCAGGACCCCGACCTGAAGCTGCCGGCCGATCCGAACGAGATCGACACGGTGGCGATGGCACGGGTGATCACCGCCCTCAACGCCATCCGCATGAACGACCCGGACAAGCTGGGCGACTGGTTCGGCCGCTTCATCACCACCTACCGCGCCGCCGGCGAAGTGATGGCCCACCAGGCCGCGCCGGAACAGGAAGAGGTGATCGCCGCCCTGCAGTCCGGCCTTCTGCTGCAACGCCACCCCTGGGCCCGCCTGGCCTGGCGCCGGGCCAAGCGGGGCGCCAGCCTGTACGTCAGCGGCCAGGACTTCGCGCTGCCGGTGAAGGATGCGCAGCGCCTGGCCGGTGCCGAGCAGCTCGACGCGGCCGCCTATCGCGGACTGTCGGACAAGGGCCGCGCGGTGGTCCAGCAGCTGCTGGTCGGCGGCGTGTTCCAGCTGATCGACCCCAGCGAGCTGTATGGCGCCGACGACGAGGGCGAGGATGAAGGCGTCCTCGGTGAGGTGGTCGAAGGCCGCGACCAGGTGGAGGTGATCGATGACGACGCCGTGTCCGACGATGTCCACGTGGTGACCGTGCATGACGATGGCATCGAGGTCATCGTCAACTTCGAAGACGACGAAGAAGACGACAGCGACGACGGTCGCGCCTGAGTCATGCCCTCGATCCGCGTCCATCAGGTAGGTCATGCCGATGCGCATGGCGCCATCCACGCTGTGCGCCAGCAGGTGTTCGTGCAGGAACAGGGCATTGCCAGCGAACTGGAGCGCGACGCGATGGACCCGGTCAGTGCCCACGTACTGGCGCTGGATGCCGACGGCACGCCGGTCGGCACTGGCCGGCTCACACCTGATGGCCGCGTCGGCCGCATGGCGGTGCTGGCGAGCCACCGCAGCCAGGGCATCGGTGAAGCCCTGCTCGAGGCCCTGGTCGAGGCCGGCCGTGGCCTCGACCTGGCCGAGCTGCATCTGCACGCACAGCTGCCCGCCCGCGACTTCTACGCGCGGCAGGGCTTCCTGCCTGAGGGCGAGGTCTTCGAGGAGGCCGGCCTGGGGCACCAGCAGATGCGCCGCCGGCTGGACGCGGCCAGCGCGATCAACAGCCACGCCGAGGCCGTGGCCGCCACCACCGCCCTCCTCCACCGTGCCCGTCGCCAGGTGTGGCTGCACAGCCACCTGCTGGACCCGGGCCTGCTCGCTGCCGGCCCGGTACAGGCCACCCTGCGCCGCTTCGCCAGTGCCCGCCACGACAAGCAGCTGCGGGTGATCGTGCATGACGCGGCAGCCATTGGCCGTGCCGGCGCGCCGCTGCTGGCGATGGCACAGCGGCTGCCCAGCGTGATCCTGTTCCGCGAGGTGGCCGATCCGGTCGACCGGGCACTGGCGTCCGCCTGCCTGATCAATGACAGGGGCGACTTCTACTTTCGTCTGATCGGCCATCGCCTCGACGGCGAGGCCGGCATCGCGCTGCCGGCACGTTCGCGGCAGTTCGAGCAGCAATTGCAGCGCGTCTGGGACCGTTCGCGCGATTGCAGCGAACTACGCGCGCTTGGCCTCTGAGCGCGACGGTCGGGTTCAACCTGTCTGGAAGCGGCACCGGGGGACGCACGATGGCCTCCGCGATGCCCCTTCGTGTCCGGATGGGGGTACAATTTGGCTGTTTGAACGCGCCTGCGCAGGGCTATTCATCTTCCTGCCGGGTCCTTCTTAAGCCATACCCCACAAAGCGAATCAACACCCTCCATCGTGGACAATCTACTGAAGCAGTTTGCGCAATCTTCGCAACTCGCCGGCGGCAACGCCTCCTATGTCGAGGACCTGTACGAGCAGTACCTCGTCTCCCCGGACAGTGTCGATCCCAAATGGAAGACCTACTTCGACGGCTTCAAGGGCCGCGAAGCAGGTGACATTCCGCACTCGGCCGTCATTTCCCACATCGCGGACGCGGCCAAGGATGCGCTGAAGGCCGGCACCGGCGCAGGTGCGGGCGACGAGCGTGAGCGCAATGTCGGTCGTCTGATCACCGCCTACCGCTCGCGCGGCCACCTGGACGCCCGCCTGGACCCGCTGGGCCTGGCTGCGCCGGTCAATACGCCGGACCTGGGCCTGCCGTTCCACAGCCTGTCCGATGCCGACCTCAACAGCGAGTTCAGCACCGGTGGCGTCGGCGGCCAGCCGCGCATGAAGCTGCGCGATCTGCTGGCGCGCCTTAAGGCGACCTACACCGGTTCGATCGGTGCGGAGTTCATGCACATCGCCGAGGTCGAGCAGCGCCAGTGGATCTACAAGAAGCTGGAACTGGCCGGCGGCAACTACCAGCTGGACGCTGACACCCAGCGCCGCACCCTGGAGCGCCTGACCGCGGCCGAAGGCCTGGAGCGCTACCTGCACACCAAGTACGTCGGCCAGAAGCGCTTCTCGCTGGAAGGCGGCGATGCGCTGATCCCGATGATGGACACCATCATCCGCAGCGCCGGCAAGGACGGCGTCAAGGACGTGGTGATCGGCATGGCCCACCGCGGCCGCCTGAACGTGCTGGTCAACACCCTGGGCAAGAACCCGCGCAAGCTGTTCGACGAGTTCGAAGGCAAGTTCGAGCACGACGAGCACGCCTCGGCCGGCGACGTGAAGTACCACATGGGCTTCTCCGCCGATGTGGCCACCGAGGGTGGCCCGGTCCACCTGGCGCTGGCGTTCAACCCGTCGCACCTTGAAATCGCCGACCCGGTCGTGGCCGGTTCCGTGCGTTCGCGCCAGGAGCGCCGCAAGGACACCGCCCGCAAGCAGGTCATGCCGATCCTGATCCACGGCGACGCGGCCTTCTCCGGCCAGGGCGTGGTCATGGAACTGTTCCAGATGTCGCAGGCCCGCGGCTTCGCCGTCGGCGGCACCGTGCACATCGTGGTCAACAACCAGGTCGGCTTCACCACCTCCAATCCGCTGGATACGCGCTCCACGCGCTATGCCACCGACGTGGCGAAGATGATTGCCGCACCGGTGCTGCACGTGAACGGAGATGACCCGGAAGCGGTGGTGTTCGCCGCGCAGCTGGCGTTCGAGTTCCGCCAGAAGTTCGCCAAGGACGTGGTCATCGACCTGATGTGCTACCGCCGTTGGGGCCACAACGAGGCCGACGAGCCGGCGATCACCCAGCCGCTGATGTACCAGGTGATCCGCAAGCACCCGACCACCCGCGAGATGTATGCCGAGCAGCTGGAAAAGGCGGGCGTGATCGCCGCCGGCGCCGGCAAGGCGATGGTCGATGCCTACCGCGAGAAGCTGGACGCCGGCGAAGTGACCACCGAACTGGCCAAGGTCGAGAAGACTCCGCCGAGCAGCCCGCTGTTCGTCGATTGGCCGAAGCTGCTGGAAGGCAAGCTGTCCGACCCGGTCTCGACCAAGGTCGAGAAGAACAAGCTGGTCGAGCTGGCCAAGCTGATCAACACCATCCCGGACGAAGTGCAGCTGCACTCGCGCGTGGCCAAGGTCTACGACGACCGCCGCAAGATGGCCGCTGGCGAGATTCCGGGCGACTGGGGCTTTGCCGAAAACCTGGCCTACGCCACCCTGCTGGACGAAGGCCATGCACTGCGCCTGGTCGGCCAGGACGTCGGCCGCGGTACGTTCACGCACCGCCATGCGATCCTGCACGACCAGAAGACCGACAACTACTACATGCCGCTGCGGCAGCTGGTGGATTCGCCGGAGAAGGCCACCGTCATCGATTCGCTGCTGAGCGAAGAAGCGGTGATGGCCTACGAGTACGGCTTCTCCACCACCGATCCGAACACGCTGTGCATCTGGGAAGGCCAGTTCGGCGACTTCGCCAACGGCGCCCAGGTGGTGATCGATCAGTTCATCGCCGCCGGTGAAGCCAAGTGGGGCCGCATTTCCGGCCTGACCCTGCTGCTGCCGCATGGCTATGAAGGGCAAGGCCCGGAGCACAGCTCGGCGCGCCTGGAGCGCTTCCTGCAGCTGTGCGCGCTGGAGAACATGCTGGTGGTCGTGCCGTCGACCCCGGCCCAGGCCTTCCACATGCTGCGTCGCCAGCTGCACATGACCACCCGCAAGCCGCTGGTGGTGATGTCGCCGAAGTCGCTGCTGCGCCACAAGCTGGCGGTGTCGACCCTGGACGAGCTGGCCAACGGCGAGTTCCAGCACCTGATCGGCGATGCCAATGCCGACGCCAAGAAGGTCAAGCGCGTGGTGCTGTGCTCGGGCAAGGTCTACTACGACCTGCTGGAAGACCAGACCAAGCGTGGCCAGGACGACGTGGCGATCATCCGCGTGGAGCAGCTGTATCCGTTCCCGCGTGCCCTACTGGCTGCCGAACTGAAGAAGTATGGCAAGGCCACCGACGTGGTGTGGACGCAGGAAGAACCGCAGAACCAGGGCGCGTGGTACCAGATCCGCCACCACCTGCAGTTCTGCCTGGCCGAGGGCCAGAACCTGCATTACGCCGGTCGCGCACGTTCGGCGTCGCCGGCTGCCGGTCACATGGCTGACCATGTCCGCGAGCAGCAGCAGCTGATTGCCGACGCACTGGTCAACCCGTTCAACGACCAGGTCGCTGAATAACTCTCCTCCCCCTTATTTAGAAGACAAACCAGGAAGCTCCCGCATGGCCACCGAAGTCAAAGCCCCGGTACTGCCCGAATCCGTCGCCGACGGCACCATCGCCACCTGGCACAAGAAGGTGGGCGACGCCGTCAAGCGCGACGAAAACCTGCTTGACCTGGAAACCGACAAGGTCGTCCTGGAAGTGCCGTCGCCGGTCGATGGCGTGCTGAAGGAGATCAAGTTCGACGTGGGCGCCACCGTGACCTCCAGCCAGGTCGTGGCGATCATCGAGGAAGGCGCCGTGGCGGCTGCCCCGGCTCCGGCCGCTGAAGAGAAGAAGGCCGATGCCCCGGCTCCGGCCGCAGCCGCTGCTCCGGCTCCCGCCGCGGCTCCGGCCCCGGCAGCCAAGTCGGCTGCCGATGCGCTGCCGCCGGGTGCCCGCTTCACCGCCATCACCGAGGGCGTGAACCCGGCCGACGTGGACGGCACCGGCCGTCGCGGCGCGGTGACCAAGGAAGACATCGTCAACTTCGCCCGCAACGGCGGCGCCGGCAAGGCCGGTGGCGCACGTCCGGAAGAACGCGTGCCGATGACCCGCATCCGCAAGCGCATCGCCGAACGCCTGATGGAGTCCAAGAACTCCACCGCCATGCTGACCACCTTCAACGAAGTCGACCTGTCCAAGGTGTCGGCCGCGCGCAAGGAACTGCAGGACGAGTTCGTCAAGGCCCACGGCATCAAGCTGGGCTTCATGAGCTTCTTCGTGAAGGCCGCCGCCAACGCGCTGCAGCGCTTCCCGCTGGTCAACGCGTCGATCGATGGTGACGACATCATCTACCACGGCTACTCGGACATCTCCATCGCCGTGTCGACCGAGAAGGGCCTGGTGACCCCGGTGCTGCGCAACGTCGAGCGCATGTCGTTCGCTGACATCGAGAAGACCATCGCCGACTACGCCAAGAAGGCCCGTGACGGCAAGCTGAGCCTGGAAGAACTGCAGGGCGGCACCTTCACCGTGACCAACGGCGGCACCTTCGGCTCGCTGCTGTCCACGCCGATCATCAACCCGCCGCAGAGCGCCATCCTGGGCATGCACGCCATCAAGGAGCGTCCGATCGCCCAGAACGGCCAGGTCGTGATCGCGCCGATGATGTACCTGGCGCTGTCCTACGACCACCGCATCATCGACGGCAAGGACTCGGTGCAGTTCCTGGTGGACATCAAGAACCAGCTGGAAAACCCGGGCCGCATGCTGTTCGGCCTGTAAGACCTCCCGCCCTCTTCCGCCCCCGCGCGGAAGGGGGTTCCGGTAAAGCATCAAGGACTAATTCAATGGCTGAACAATTCGACGTCGTCGTCATCGGTGCGGGCCCGGCCGGTTACCACGCTGCCATCCGCGCGGCCCAGCTGGGCCTGAAGACCGCCTGCATCGACGCAGCGCTGGGCAAGGATGGCAAGCCGGCGCTGGGCGGCACCTGCCTGCGCGTGGGCTGCATCCCGTCCAAGGCGCTGCTGGATTCCTCGCGCCAGTTCTGGAACATGAGCCACATCTTTGGCGACCACGGCATCAGCTTCAAGGACGCCAAGATGGACGTCGAGGCGATGGTTGGCCGCAAGGACAAGATCGTCAAGCAGTTCACCGGCGGCATCGCCATGCTGTTCAAGGCCAACAAGGTCGCCACCTACTACGGCTTCGGCGAACTGCAGCCGGGCAACGTGGTCAAGGTGAAGCAGCACGACGGCTCGGAAGTCGAGCTGAAGGGCACCAACGTCATCATCGCCGCCGGTTCGGATTCGATCGAACTGCCGTTCGCCAAGTTCGACGGCGAGACCATCGTCGACAACGTCGGCGGCCTGGACTTCACCGAAGTGCCGAACCGCCTGGCGGTGATCGGCGCCGGCGTGATCGGCCTGGAGCTGGGCAGCGTGTGGAAGCGCCTGGGCGCTGAAGTCACCATCCTCGAGGCGCTGCCGGAGTTCCTGGCCGTCGCCGACGCCGAAGTCGCCAAGACCGCGGCCAAGGAATTCAAGAAGCAGGGCCTGGACATCCGCCTGGGCGCCAAGGTCTCCAAGACCGAGATCACTGGCAAGGGCAAGAAGAAGGAAGTCGTTGTCACCTACACCGACAGCGAAGGCGAGAAGACCCTGACCGTGGACAAGCTGCTGGTGGCCGTCGGCCGTCGCGCTGCCACCAAGGGCCTGCTGGCCGAAGGCACCGGCGTGAAGGTCAACGAGCGTGGCCAGATCGAAGTCGATGCGCATTGCCACACCGGCGTCGATGGCGTCTGGGCGGTGGGCGACTGCGTGCGCGGCCCGATGCTGGCGCACAAGGGCTTCGAGGAAGGCATCGCCGTGGCCGAACTGATCGCCGGCCTGCCGGGCCACGTCAACTTCGACACGATTCCGTGGGTCATCTACACCGAGCCGGAACTGGCCTGGGTCGGCAAGACCGAAGCACAGCTGAAGGCCGAAGGCATCCCGTACAAGGCCGGCAGCTTCCCGTTCGCCGCCAATGGCCGTGCCGTGGCGATGATCGAGCCGGCAGGTTTCGTGAAGATCCTGGCCCATGCCGAGACCGATCGCATCCTCGGCATGCACCTGGTCGGCGCCAACGTGTCCGAGCTGGTGCACGAAGGCGTGCTGACCATGGAGTTCAGCGGTTCGGCCGATGACCTGGCCCGCATCTGCCACGCCCACCCGTCGCTGTCGGAAGTGGTCCACGACGCGGCGATGGCGGTCAGCAAGCGCGCCATCCACAAGGCCAATTGATCGGTCTTGATGTGAGGTAACCACAAAAAACCCCGCCTCGGCGGGGTTTTTTGTGGTCGCGCATCAGCGCCGGCCCCTGTCAAACAACACATATGGTGTTGTTCGAGTCGACCATTATTCGACCGTCGCTCGAGCCGCGAGCCGCGAGCCGCAGCCACTCAATGCCACCGCGCCGAGTAGCCGGCCATCAATCGACCAAGACGATCGATCATCCTCCAAGACAGCCTCGTAACAGACCCACATTCAAGAACCGATACCTCCATCCGCCGCGGCAGAAAATCGTCAACATTAAAGAGGCATCAGGAAAATCCCAAGCTGCACCTCAAGGGCCAGAATGAAATTCCTACATACCTTGTGACCGCAAGCTGGCCCGCGCTATCCTCGACAAATAGTGAATACCCAGCCCGCCCCACTCCATCCTGTGCCACGAAGAGCATCGAACCATGCCGATCGTCTCCAAGAGCAACCTCCAACTAGCAGTCAAGAATGTCGCAAATTTCGGAGATACGGACATATTTCCATATCCTATTGACAACCACATTCTAAACGACCTTCCAGATTCTGTAGTTTCCGTCCTTGAACATATTGACAAGGAATTCGACTCAGCAATCAAAGACCACCCCGTCCTAACGGCAAGAAATCTATCAGTCGTTGGATATAGCGGATTCCGCTGGGGAACACAAATTGACCCCATTTGGAATCTATACCTACTTTCACTAGTTATTTCAATCGCAAACGAAGTAGAGTCTAAAAGGCTAAGTAGAGACGTAGTCTTCTCCTACAGGTTCAAGCCTGACGACGAGGCTGGTTCGCTGTTCGATAGAAGCATTGGATGGCATGCATTCCAGTCCCAAGCTATCGAACATGCACGCGCCCATCCGTACGTACTGAGATGCGACATCTCAGACTTCTACCCTCGCATCTATCATCACAGACTAGAAAACGCCCTTAAAAAGGCCACATCGAATGGTGTTGCCATTAAACGCATAATGGCGTTGCTACAATCAATTTCGGACAATGTATCCTATGGATTGCCTGTCGGCGGCCCGGCCGCTCGAATTTTAAGTGAAATACTTTTAAACCGAGTGGATAGACTACTCGTCAGTGAGTCCATCACTTTCTGCAGGTTCGTTGATGATTACATCATCTTTGCAGACAGCAAAGAGGAAGCATACTCCGCTCTAATTTCACTGAACGACTTACTTCTAGCCAATGAGGGGCTTTCGCTTCAGAAAACGAAAACCCGCATCATGACTTCGAAGGAGTTCCTCTCTACCTCGGAATTTTCATCACCGGAAGAATCCGAAGCACAAATTGATAGCGAGGAACGTGCATTCCAGCGACTTCGAGTATATTACGATCCATATTCCCAAACCGCCGAGCAAGACTATGAAAAGCTCAAAGAAGAGCTTTCAAAGTTTGACATAGTGGGAATGCTGGGGCGCGAACTGTCAAAGAGCCGAATTGACGAGAGTCTCTCGAAGAGACTTCTCTCCGCCTTAAAACATCTCAAACCAGCAGTGCAGAACGATGCTGTAAAATCTCTTACCCACAGCCTTGACCTACTGTATCCAGTATTTCCATCCGTAATGCTGCTGTGTCGTGGGCTTCTCGATAACCTGGAAACTCCCACAAGAGAATCGCTCTTCGAACAAATACGATCTCTGATTAGCTCAAATTCCTATATCACACAGGTTCCCACGAATCTCTCGTATGCCCTCCGACTGCTTTCCGAAGATCCATCCGAGGAAACAGAGATTATCCTATCCAATCTCTACAAGCAGCCATTAAATATGATGATCAAACGAGACGTAATCCTAATGATGGCTCATCGTGGCGCAGATCACTGGATTTCAAACTACAGAAAGAACTACCCCACGTTAACCGTCTGGGAGAGGCGGGCCATGCTCATAAGCTCCTACATCCTCGAAGATGAAGGCAAGCATTGGCGAGACTCTGTAAAGCATGACCTCAACGAGTACGACAAACTTGTGCTGAAATGGGCCTCACTCTCGAAACAAAAGTCCCAAGGATCATGGAGGGTTCCGGTGTGATCTCCGAACAGCACTTCTCAACAAGCTTCACATCAATTTGGCATGACATCATACCTCTTGCTGACACGTACTGGCGCCGAGAGAATCTCCGCGTGGAGCATTGGAGCTCCCCCGTCGAGAACTTGGCACCGATTAGGATCCGCGGATTCATCAATGAACTGGCTTTTGAGATATTTCGCAAAGCCGTTGAATCCGACACGAAGACTCAAACGAAATACCTTTTACCCCTTCTCGATGATTCGATCGAAAATGTCTCAAAATACATACTCAGGATCACCAACGACACACAATCGGTGACTTTGGAGATGGATGAAGAAAGCAAGCTTGAGACCATCGCGCTTGCTTCGAACTTGCTGCACTTCTTCTCGCATCGCGAATCGATAATCTTCAGGCCGAAGTTCTCGGGCTGTGGGATCGTGGCTTCCTGCGAAGGCGATCTCATCTACGAGGACTGCCTGTACGAGGTCAAGGCTGGCGATCGTGGATTCCGCGTGAGCGACCTAAAGCAACTTCTAATCTACTCCAGCCTGGCATTCACAAGAGAGGAATCTGCATTCTCTAGCGTTGGCCTTTACAATCCGAGAAGCGGCTTCTTCTGGAAACGAACGCTAGATAGCGTCTGCTTGGAGCTGAGCGGATTGCGCGAGAGCGATGTTCTTGCAAACATCGCAACTAGCATGACTCGACTCTCAGTATCCAGATGAGTCGAATTTTCTGGCGCGCGAGCTTGTAGTAGACCAGACGCACAGTGGTCAAAATCCCCCGGCCTGAGTATTTCGTAATCTTCGCCGATGAAGTCCGACCAAGGAGCCAGCATCCACCGATAGGTCGACCATTGCCGTCATCAACTAGGTTCTTGGTGACTGCCCCCCCGGTCGATCCGCGCTCCGACATATCGATGATTTACTGGCAACTAAAACGTGATGTCCTTCCGCGAGAGACACATACGAGCGCGAAAATGTAAGACGATCAGGCACGCCCCCTGACCGTGGCGTTAGTCAGCGCGCCACGGCCGGTCCACCCAGCATTCGCGCCGGCAGCATGAACAGCGCGCGCAGGAACGCAAACAACGCCGAGAAGGTGATCCCTACCAGACGAAACGGCAGGGTCAGCAGCCACACGAACGGCCAGGCCAGCAGGGCCAGAATCGCCAGCGGCCAGCACAGCGCGAACAGCAGGCACCACACACCGATCGCAAACAGGGTCTTCATGACGGGGGCTCCTTGCGCGGCGGCTTGCCGCGTGGGGATACGCTGCCGCCCTGCCCCCGCCCGAGGCAAGGCGTTTGCGACGAAACCCCGGAAACGGGCGATGAATTATTCGAACGAACCGACCGAATCGTGGGCCAGATTGTCGAAACGCGTGTACTCGCCGAAGAACTTCAGTTTGCACGAACCGGTCGGGCCGCCACGGTGCTTGCCGATGATGATTTCGGCCAGGCCCTTGTCCGGTGAGTTTTCCTTGTTGTAGTAGTCGTCGCGGTAGATGAACACGATCATGTCCGCGTCCTGCTCGATGGCGCCCGATTCGCGCAGGTCAGCCATCACCGGGCGCTTGTCGGTACGCGTTTCCAGCGAGCGGTTGAGCTGGGAAAGTGCGATCACCGGCACGTTCAGCTCCTTGGCCAGGCCCTTCAGCGAACGCGAGATCTCCGAGATTTCTGTCGCGCGGTTCTCGCTGTTGCCGGGCACGCTCATCAGCTGCAGGTAATCGATCACGATCAGGCCCAGGTCGTGCTCGCGCTTGAGGCGGCGGCACTTGGAGCGCAGCACTTCCGGCGATACGCCCGGCGTGTCGTCGATGAAGATCTTGGTTTCCTTCAGCATCTTGATCGCGCTGGTGACGCGGCTCCAGTCCTCGTCTTCCAGCTGGCCGGTACGCAGGCGCTGCGCGTTGATCCGGCCATTGGAGGAGATCAGTCGCATCGCCAGCTGTGATGCGGACATTTCCATCGAGAACACCGCCACGCCCTTCTTCGACTTGATCGCCGCATACTCGGCGATGTTCAGCGCGAAGGTGGTCTTGCCCATCGCCGGGCGCGCGGCCAGGATGATCAGGTCGGTCGGCTGCAGGCCGGCCGTCATCGCGTCGAAATCGTTGTAGCCGGTTGGCAGGCCGGTGATGTTGCCGCCGTTCTCGAAGCGGTTGCGCAGTTCCTCGAAGGCATCCTTCAGCGCGCCGGGCATGGCGACGAAATCCGTACGCCCGCGTGCGCCCTGCTCGGCAATGGCGAACACGCTCTTTTCCGCCGACGCCAGCAGCTCGCTGCTGTCGCGGCCTTCCGGCTGGAAACCATCGTTGACGATGTCGGTACCGACCTGGATCAGCTGCCGCAGCACCGCCTTGTCACGTACGATCTCGGCGTAGGCCGCGATGTTCGCCGCCGACGGCGTGGTGCTGGCCAGTTCGATCAGATAAGCGCCATCCCCTACCAGCTCCAGCTTGCCCTGCGATTCGAACCATTCGCCCAGCGTCACCGCATCGAAGGGTCGGTCACGCTCGGACAGCTCTCGGATCGCGCGGTAGATCATCTGATGATCGCGGCGATAGAAATCGGTCTCGGTCAGCTGGTCGTTGACCCGGTCGAACGCTTCGGGTGCCAGCATCAGGCCACCCAGCACCGCCTGCTCGGCCTCCACCGAATGCGGTGGCACCCGCAGCTGGTCGATGCGCGAATCATCGCGTTCGAAGCCATCACCGCGGTCTCTGCGGTTGGAACGGAAGCCGGGACGGGCGGACATGCGGCGGTGTTTCCTGCAAAAGTGGGGCCAGACGAGTGTAGGCATGCGCCGACCCTGGCGGCCATGGACAAGCCTGTGGATAAGCCGTGGAAGAACGGGGGATATCCGCCGGAGCCTGGCCAGAATGGCGCGGAGGCGTCGCACTGCCTGCGACGGGCGCCCGTGCGACGCCCGAGTGCGTCATTATCGCAGATCAGCCGGCCAGGGTCGGATTCCGTGCAGCGTACGGGCTCTGGCCCGCTCAGCTGCAAGTGGGGTCAGAGCCCGCCGCTGCGCGCCGGGATCCGACCCCGGATGTGGCTGGGGTCGGATCCCTCTGCAACGCAGAGGGCTCTGATCCCATACGTCTCAATCGCCCTTCACGTGCACCGCGATCAGCGCCAGGAACCGGTCCACATACCCCTGCAGGAATTCCCGCGTGGCGTCGTTGTGGATCGTACCGTCGGCGTCGATCAGGCCGTCCTTGAAATGAATGAACGCCTCCGGCTGGCCGAGCACATGCATGTCGAGGAAGGCCAGGCTGTTGCGCAGGTGCTGCTGGGCCACCGCGGTGCCGATCTGGCCGATGGACGCACCGATCACCGCAGCGGGCTTGCCTGCGAATGCGCTGTCGCCATAGGGGCGCGAGCCGATGTCGATGGCGTTCTTCAGCACGCCCGGCACCGAACGGTTGTATTCGGGTGTCACGAACAGCACGGCGTCGGCGGCACGCACCTGCTCCTTCAGGCGGACACACGATGGCGGGTAATCGGCGTCGAAATCCTGGTCATACAGGGGAAGGTCGCGGATCTGCACGTACTGGAACCGGGCCCGGTCGCCGGCAAGCTTTTCAAGTGCATGGGCCAGCCGGCGGTTGCATGACTCCCGGCGCAGGCTTCCGACGAACACGGCGATGGTGGGAACGGACATCGGACGGACTCCTCATGGTGCGGGAAACCCATCCTATTCACCGTCCCCTTTCCAGGCAGTGAAGGTCAGCCGCTGATGCTGGCCCGGACCTGGCGCCAGTGGGCCTGCCATGCCTGGAACATCAGCACGTTCCACAGATGCGTGTGCCACTTGCGCTGGCCGCCAAGGAACTGCTGCCACAGCGGCTGCACCGCGGCCGCCGACAGCACGCCTTCGCGTTCCAGCCGCGAAGGCTGCAGCAGATCGTCGGCCCACGGCCGCAGGTCGCCCTTCAGCCAGTCGCTGACAGGCGCACCGAAACCACGCTTGGGCCGGTGCACCATCGCGTGCGGGACGTATCGGCCCAGCACGCGCTTGAGCAGGACCTTGCTGGTCGTTTCACTGCGCTTGAAGCCCAGCGGCAGCGACCAGGCGAACTCGGCCACCCGCCAGTCCAGCAACGGCGCACGCGCCTC
This sequence comes from Stenotrophomonas sp. STEN008, assembly GCF_056760435.1. NCBI lineage: Bacteria > Pseudomonadati > Pseudomonadota > Gammaproteobacteria > Lysobacterales > Lysobacteraceae > Stenotrophomonas > Stenotrophomonas sp. STEN008. Next base: position 14,469 of record NZ_JBRRET010000033.1, read on the forward strand.
CAGGCTGACCGCCATCGAAGTGCGGTCGACCTTGCACAGCAGGTCATCAGGCAGGTAGGTCACGAAATCGGCCAGCATCATCGCGTCTGCCGGCGTGCCCGCGCCGTGCAGCGGATCGGCCAGGTCATAGAAGCTGCCAGCCGGCTGCGCACCGGGCACCACCGCCGCCGGGTCACGCCAGCGCGAAATGCGGTTGCGGTATACATCGCCGATGCCGCGGGCGCCGGTTTCGGCCAGCAGCGCCGCCAGGCCTCCCGTGCGCGATGCCTCGCCCTGCTGCTGCGCGCGGGCACCCATCCAGCGCCGCAGCGGGCCCGGCACGCGACCCAGCATCTGCCAGTTGCGCAGCGCGCGCACGTAGCGGGTGTAGCCGAAGAACAGCTCATCGCCACCATCGCCGGACAAGGCCACGGTCACCCCCTGCCTTGCCAGCCGGGCCACCAGCGCGGTCGGCACCTGCGAGGCATCGGCAAAAGGCTCGTCGAACATCGTCGGCAACTGCGGCACCACCGCCAGTGCGTCGGCCCCGCTGACGTAGAGCTCGGTGTGGTCGCAGCCCAGATGCGCGGCCAGTTCCCTGGCCAGCGGTGCCTCATCGTGGCTTGAATCCTGGAAGCCGATGCTGAAGCTGTGCACCGGCTGCCTGCTCTGCGCCTGCATCAGCGCCGCCACCAGCGACGAATCGGTCCCCCCGGACAGGAACACGCCGACGGGCACGTCCGCGACCATGCGCAACGCCACGGCGTCGCGCAGCAGGGCATCAAGCTGCTCCTCGGCCTCCTCGATGCGGCCCTGGAAGGGTGCGGCCAGTGCGGCCTGCATGCGCGCACGCGCGTCCCAGTACGGACGCTGCGCCTGCTCCGGCCGGTGCGCGCCGGCTCCGGCGGCAACCATCGCCGCATCCACCCGCAGCACCCGGCCGGGCATCAGCTTGTAGCAGCGCTGATGGATGCTGTGCGGCGCCGGGATGTAATCCAGCCGCAACAGCAGCGTCAACGCATCCCGATCGATATCGTTGTCGAACGCTGGATGCTGCCACAGTGCCTTCAGCTCGGAACCGAACACCAGCGCGTCACCGGCCCAGCCGTAGTACAGCGGCTTCTTGCCGACCCGGTCGCGGGCCAGCCAGAGGCACTGCTCGCTGCGGTCCCACAGAGCGATGGCGAACATGCCGTTGCAGCGCTGCAGGGTGTCTTCCAGGCCCCACTGCAGGATCGCAGCCAGCAGCACCTCGGTATCGGAGTGGCCACGGAACGCATGGCCCAGCGGCTCCAGTTCGGCGCGCAGGGCCGCGAAGTTGTAGACCTCGCCGTTGTAGGCCATCACATAGCGGCCGTCGGACGATGCCATCGGCTGGTGGCCCAGCGGGGACAGATCGAGGATGCTCAGCCGGCGGTGCGCCAGTGCGATCCCGGCAGCGGCATCGACCCAGGTGCCACCATCATCCGGCCCGCGATGGTGCAGCGCCTGGCCCATGGCCAGGGCCTGTGCCTGCAGTTCCTCGGCCGGCACCATCGGTGCCGGCAACAGCATTCCCGCCAATCCACACATGCATCAGGGTTCCTGCGCCAGGTCGAGGGCGGCGCCAATCACCGCATTGTCGCTTGGAAGGCCGAACATTGCTGCCCCCGCCAGCGGCGTATAGGTATCGGCGCCGCAGACCCGACGCAGCGGCAGGTGACCGAAGCCGGCCTCGACCAGGGCCGTGACCACCCCCTCGCCCACGCCACCGCTGTGACGCCCCTCGTCCAGCACCAGCACGCGCCGCGCCGTGGCCGCCTGGGTGGCAATGAATCCGCCGTCCAGCGGCACCAGCCAGCGCAGGTCAACCACCCTCACCTGCCACCCGAGCTGCTGGTCGATCACCCGCGCGGCACGCAGCGCCATCGGCACGCCATTGCCATAGGTGTAGATCACCAGATCCTGCGCCTCGGGGGCATACACCCGGCCCTCCCCCGGCAGCAGCGCCTGGCCCTGTTGCGGGTAGTCGAACAGCCACTGGCCGTCACCCGGCTCGTGCAGGTCCTTGCTCATGTACAGCGCGATCGGCTCCAGGAACACCGCCACGCGGCCATCCACCCGGGCCAGTGCCGCCAACGTGCGCAGCATCATCACGGCATCGTCGCCACGCGAGGGACAGCCCACCACCAGGCCGGGAATGTCGCGCAGGGCCGTGATCGAATTGTCATTGTGGAAATGGCCACCGAATCCCTTCTGGTAGCCCAGCCCTGCCACCCGCACCAGCATCGGGTTCCGGAACTGGTCATTGGAGAAGAACTGCAGCGAACACGCCTCGCCACGTATCTGGTCGATGGCATTGTGCAGGTAGGCCAGGTACTGGATCTCGGGGATCGGCAGCATGCCCATGTTGGCCAGCCCCTGCGCCATGCCCAGGATCATGGTCTCGTCCAGCAGCGTGTTGAACACCCGTCGCGGGCCGAAACGACGCAGCAGGTCGCGGGTCAAGGTGTACACGCCTCCCTTCTGCGCCACATCCTCGCCGAACAACAGGCTTTGCGGATACTTGCACAGCAGTTCCTGCAGTCCGTGATTGATCTGGATGGCCAGATGACGCGGCGGTTGTCGCTCCGGCAATGCGTCGGCGCCGCCATACAGCGACAGTCGCGCCTCGTCCGCGACCGCGCGCCGGGCCTCGGCGTGCACCGCTGCAGGTGTATAGGGCGCCAGCGGTGCCATCACCTGCTCAAGGGACTGCAGCTTCGGCTGGCGCTCGGCGTCGGCGGCGGCCGCCATGCAGCGCACACGCATCGCTTCATAGGCCGCCTCGACGGCCGCGGCATCCATCCAGCCCGACTCCATCGCGATCTGCGCCGAGCGCAGCAGCGGATCCTGCGCCTCCGCCGCACACAGCTCCGGCAACGCGCGCCACTCCACCTCGAAATCGGTACCGGCATGCCCCATCAGCCGCGTGGTACGCAGGTGCAGGAAGGTCGGCCTGCGGGTTGCCCGGCAATGCTCGACCGCGGCCTGCACCTGCGCATGGCCGCTGGCCAGATCCAGCCCATCAGCGAAGAAGTAGTCCAGTCCCGGCTGGCCGCCAAAGCGCTCGGCGATCCATCCTTCTGGTGTTTTCACCGAAATGCCCAGGCCATTGTCCTCGCAGACGAACAGGATGGGCGCCGGCAGTTTCTGGTAGGCCGACCACATGGCGGTGTTGAACGCCGTCTGTGCGGTGGCGTGATTGGCCGAGGCGTCGCCGAAGGAACAGACCACGATGCTGTCGGCCGGAATCGGCAACGGCTGGCCCAGGCGCTTGCCGCTCTCGATGGCCAACGCAGTGCCCAGCGCCTTGGGCAGGTGCGAGGCGATCGTCGAGGTCTGTGGCAACACCCACAGCGGCCGGCTGCCCCACACCTTGTGCCGGCCTCCGCTGGCAGGATCGTCGGCGCTGGCGGCGAACGACAGTGCCGCGTCGCGCACTGGATCCATGCCCGGCACCTGCCGCGCGCGTTCGGCCATGAAGGCGCCGGAGCGGTAGTGCAGGAACGCAGGATCGGTGTGCCGGCAGGCCCGCGCCAACAGCGCATTGCCCTCGTGTCCGGACGAGCCGATGGTGTAGAAGACCTTGTTCTGCACGCGCAGCACGCGTGCCATCAGGTCCAGCTGGCGGCTGGCCAGCTGCGAATCGAACAGGTCGGCAAAGGCCGCCGCGCTGAGCGTGCTGCCTGGCAGGATCGGCGCGTGCGGCGCGGGCCGTGGCCGTGGCGTGCCCCGCCAGCCGCGCACCGCCTCCAGGAAATTGACGTCGCACACATCGGCGCGGTTGAGCCCGCGCATGCGCGCGGGAATGGGATCTGGAACCACAGCGAACATCGAACACCCTCCGTGTCGTTGTTGCGTAGCGTGGCGCGGGCCCGCCCGGCGTCCCCCGCAGTCGGCCTGCCCGACGCTCCCCTTGGAATCAGGCCACCGCGTTGAATCGCGCCAGCACCTCCGCGCCCACGGCCGGCATCGGCACGAACCGCGGCTGCGCCCGGACCCGCTGCAGCCAGGCCTGCACCTGCGGGAACGGATCAAGGCGGATGCCACCATCGCTGGCAACGTCGGTGTAGGCAAACAGCGCGATATCGGCGATGCCATAACTGCGGCCGGTGAACCAGGGCGACTGCCGCAGGTGCTGTTCCATCACCGCCAATGCGGTGCTGGCGCGCTCCTGCAGGCGCGGCAGTTCGGCGCGCCGCGGGGAATCGGCCGGCGTCCAGCCCCGAATGAAACGGGCCACCGCCACGCAGGGTTCATGCGTGTACTGCTCGAAGAACATCCAGCTCAACGCCTGCGCCCGCTCCCAGCCATCGCCGGGCAGGTAGGGCGTGCCCTCGGCCAGCCAGAACAGGATTGCATTCGATTCGGTCAACACGCGGCCGTCCTCGCGCACGATCAACGGCACCTTCGCATTGGGATTCAATGCCAGGAACTCCGGCGTGTGGGTCTGGCCATGGGCGCTGTCCACCTCCACCCAGCGATAGCGGCTGCCGAGGTGTTCCAGCAGCATGCGCACCTTGTGGCAATTGCCTGAAACGGACATGCCATGCACCGTCAACGGAACGCGTTCTTCCACCATTGCCTGCTCCAGGAGACCCGGCCAACGACCGGTTGCGCGCAGTCTGGCAAGCGCGCCCGCCGATGCCAAGCGCGGGTGCAGCATGCCCACCGCGCAGCCCGCCGCTGGATGCAGCCCGTCGGGCCCCTCAGCGCACGCGCTGCTGCCACTGCTGGCGCGACTGCCCCCAGATCTGCATCGGTTTGCCCTGGTACGGCGGCGGCAGCTCGCCCATGCGCAGCAGCGTACTGCCCAGCTTGCGGGCCACGACACGGGAATTCTCGTTGTCCTCGGCAATGGTATGGATCACCTCCTCCCACCCGAGTGCGTTGAAGGCCCAGTCGATCGCAGCGGTCGCCGCCTCCGGCGCGTAGCCCTTGCCCCAGCTGGCACGCCGGACGCTCCAGCCGACCTCGGTGCCCGGCCAGTCCTGTGGCTGCCAGGGCCCCATGCGACCGATCCACTCACCACTGGATTTCTCGATCACGCTGAACATCGAAAAGCCGAACAACTGCCACGCGCCAGCCAGGCTGCAGAATCCACGCCATGCCACTGACGGTGGCTGTACTCCGCCCAGCGTGCGCATCACCTCTTCATCCGCGCAGAACGCCAGATAGGGCTCGAAATCCTCGCGATGCGGTGGGCGCAGGATCAGGCGCTCGGTTTCCAGGCGCAGGTCGAAGATGCTCATGCCGACTCCAGGGCGATGACGGAGCGCCATCATCGCAAATGTCACCCGGCCACAAAAACATACAGGCCGGCAGAAGCCGGCCTGTCGCCTGTCCGCTGCAGCGGCAGGATTACTGGCGGGTCGGTGCCGTGGCGCCGGCTGCCGCTGTCTGCGTGACCAGCTGGCCATCGACCACCGGCAGGCGATCGCTGGCTGGCTTGTTGTCCATGCGCACGGTCTTCTCGGCACCATCATAGCGGTAGGTCACGTTGTAACCCTTGACCACGTCGTTGGTTCCCATGGCGATGCGGTTGCCGGGCTTGCTGGCCATGCGCATGGTGCCGGTGGTGCCGTCCTCGTTGCGATAGGTGACGTTGTAGCCGGTGACACGGCTCGACTCGGAGGTGGCGGTCTCGGTGTGGCACTGGCGCTCGGTGCGGTTGACCACACGGCCACCGACATGGCGCTTGTCCACCTGGTTGCCGATCAGGCCGCCGGCCACGGCACCGGCTGCGGTCGCCGCCTTCCTGCCATTGCCGCCGCCAACCTGATTACCCAGCAGGCCACCGATCACCGCGCCGGCGACGGTGCCACCGACGTTGCCATCACGCTCGGGCAGGCGTTCCTGCACGACCACATCCTGGCAGACCTCGTGCGGCGTCTGGGTGGTGGAGGTCTCGCGCACCGCGTCGGTGCCGATGACCGTGGCGTACGCCTTCTGCTTTTCGGTGATCGGGTCGACCTTCAGCACATCGGCATACTCCAGGCCGCGCGGCGCGGTGGCATCGAGCTGGTTGCCACGCGCACCATCGTCGGTGCCGCTGCCATCGGCCAGGCGCGATTCGCCGTTGGGGGCGCCGGCGCTGATGGAATCCGGCGAAGGGTTGCCGCTCTTCATGAAGGCGGCCGTGGCGATACCACCCACCAGCAGCGCGCCCGCTGCGACCAGGACAGTTGTAGTTGTGCTTTTCATGACCTGCTCCTTGCGGACCGTCCGCAACGTTCTCGGCACAGATTGCAGCACGGCCTCCCTGAACGGAATCTCCACATTTCCTGCTCGTCGCCGTAACCCATTCAGCATCGGGAAATGCTGGGCCCGTGGTAGCGTTTGCATATTCACCAGGAGGATCCCGCCATGGCCAACCCGATGCTGCTGCCGGTACTGCAATGGGCGCGCCGGCTGCGCTACCCCACGCTGTTCAAGCTCACGGCAGGGCTGTTCGCGCTGACCCTGTTCATTCCCGATCCGCTTCCCTTCGTCGATGAGCTGGTGCTGGGCCTGGGCACACTGCTGCTGGCCAACTGGAAGAGCCGCGGCACCCGCACGCCGCCACCGCTGGAGCAGCGCTGAGCGTGCTGGTCGACAGCCATTGCCATCTCGATGCAGGCGAGTTCGACCCCGACCGTGCCGCCGTGATCGAGCGCGCGCGCGCGGCCGGGGTGCAGTTCCAGGTCGTGCCGGCCGTCACCGCCGCCAGCTGGCCGAAGCTGCGCGAGGTCTGCCAGCAGGCACCCGGCCTGTACCCCGCGTACGGGCTGCATCCGATGTTTCTTGCCGAGCATCGCGCCGGGCACCTTCCGCTGCTGCGGGAATGGATCGAGCGTGAGCGTCCGCGGGCGATCGGCGAATGCGGCCTGGATTATTTCGTGGAAGGCCTGGATGCGGAGGCGCAGCAGACCTATTTCACCGGCCAGCTGCGCTTGGCGCGCGACTTCGACCTGCCGGTGATCGTGCATGCGCGTCGGGCCGTGGATGCGGTGATCGCAGCGATCCGCCGCATCGGTGGCCTGCGCGGCGTGGTGCACAGTTTCTCCGGCAGCCCGGAGCAGGCGGCACAGCTGCATCGGCAGGGCTTCCTGCTGGGTCTGGGCGGCCCCCTGACCTACGAACGGGCACAGCGCCTGCAACGGCTGGTCCGGGAGATGCCGCTGGAGCAGCTGCTGCTGGAAACGGACGCGCCCGATCAGCCCGACGCGGCCATCCGTGGGCAGCGCAATGAGCCGGCACGCCTCTCGATCATCGCGCGCCACGTCGCGGCGTTGCGGCAGACCGACCTGGAGACGGTAGCGAGGACCACGACCGACAACGCGCGGCGGCTGTTCGCGCTGCCGGCCGTCTGATCGCCGTTTCGCCGGGCATGGCCCGGCGCTACCGGTCAAGCCTCAACGGATTCGGACTTGACCCTCTTCGGCTCCAGCAGCATTTCCAGCGCCTTGCCGACGGCGGCAAAGGCGAAGGCACCGGTGATATGGGTGGCTGCCCCCAGCCCTGCGCCGCAATCAAGCTTGAGCGCAGCGTCCGCCCCCAGGTTGGGACGGAGGCCGCAGACACTGCCATCGGCCTGCGGATACTTCACGTTCTCCAGCGAGTACACCGCCGGCACGCCGAAGTAACGCTTGGCGTTCTTGGGGAAGTTGAACTCGCTGCGCAGCTTCTTGCGGATCAGCGCCAGCATCGCGTCGTGCTCGGTGCGCGAGACATCGCGGATGCGTACCAGGGTCGGATCGGTGCGGCCACCCGCGGCGCCGACCGTCAGCAGTGGCAGCTTGCGGCGGCGGCACCAGGCGATGGTCTCCACCTTGACCCGGAAGCTGTCGCAGGCATCGATCACCAGATCGAAGCGACGATCAAGCAGTTCCGCCATGTTGGCGGTGGTCAGGAACGCCTGCACCGCGTCGACATCGAGTTCCGGGTTGATCGCCCGGCAGCGCTCGGCCATGGCTTCGGCCTTGTTGCGCCCGTAATTGCCCTCCAGCGCCGGCAGCTGCCGGTTGGTGTTGGACACGCAGATGTCGTCCGCATCGATCAGGGTGAGATGGCCGACCGCCGAGCGCGCCAGCGCCTCGACCACCCACGAGCCGACCCCGCCCATGCCGACCACCGCTACGCGGCTGCCCTGCAGGCGCTCGAGCGCACCCACGCCATACAGCCGTTCGATGCCGGCGAAGCGTTGTTTGACCTGTTCGTTCATCGGTCTATTTTAACGTGCAGCGGCCGGCGTCCACAGCACGCCGGGTCGAACCTACCGTTGCACACCCGGAGAGCCCGCCATGAACGCCAGCCCCCCTCGCCCGCCGTCTTCCGCCTATCGCTACCTGTTCGTGCTCGCGCTGGGTCTGTTGATCGGCCTGATCGCCACGGTGATGGTCGGCCGCGCACTGCAGGCCCGCCGTGACCCCTTCCCGGACAGCCTGATGCAGGTGATGCAGCGGCAATCCCAGCTGCTGCTGCAGGCTCAACAGCAGAACCGCTGCAGCCTGGCCGACAGCGTGCCGCGCCTGCAGACGCTGCGCCTGCTCTCCAACGACCTGGACCTGGCCTTCCCCGGCCTGAAGGACAGCGCGCAGTTCCAGCAGCATGCCAGCCAGTACCGCGCCGGCCTCAATGCCGCCCTGGCGACGCCACCGGCAGACTGCACCGCGCTGGCCCAGGTGGTGCAGACGCTGCAGGCGGACTGCCGCGCCTGCCATCAGGATTTCCGTTGAACAGCGTTCATCCCGCAGCCGGTCATGGCGGCGTTGATTGGCGTCTTGTTCACGTTGGAAAGGAGACGATTCGCGCACCCTGCTGCATGACGCAGTACCACCCAACACATCCGCCTTCACGGCCAGGAGACGCCCCATGAAGATCCAGCTCATCGCCGCCAGTGTCATCGCCACCCTCGCCCTGGCCGGCTGCGCCACCTCGCCGGGTTACGGCGGCGGCGGCTACAACAATGGGTACAACAACGGCGGCTACGGCAACAACTCCGGCTACAACCAGGGCCGTTGCGCCGACTGCGGCATCGTCACCCGCATCAACACCGTGCAGTCCGGCCGCACTGCGCCCAGCGCGACCGGCGCGATCCTCGGCGGCATCGTGGGTGCGGTTGCCGGCCATGAGATCTCCGACCACACCGGCGGCAGCCGCGGCAACAAGAACATCGCCGCAGCGGCGGGTGCCGTGGGTGGCGCGCTGGCCGGCAACCAGATCCAGAAGAACGTGACCAGCGATACGTATGACATCAGCGTGCGCATGGATGACGGACGCACCATCGTCGTCAACCAGCGTGATCTGGGCGGCATCCGCGAAAACACCTACGTTCGCGTGGTCAACGGCCGGGTGATCCTGCGCTGATCCGCTGCCGGCCCCGGACAAAGAAAAAGGCCCGCTTGCGCGGGCCTTTTTCATGTGACGGCTGCAGACCGCTCAGATCGGCTGCACGGCGTCGGCCTGCAGGCCCTTCTGGCCCTGCACGACGGTGAAGGTGACCTTCTGGCCTTCCTTCAGGCTCTTGAAGCCCTGGGTCTGGATGGCGCGGAAGTGCACGAACACGTCTTCGCCGTTTTCACGGCTGATGAAGCCAAAGCCCTTTGCATCGTTGAACCACTTGACAGTACCGTTCTCGCGTTCGGACATCTCACTAACTCCCTGATGACTCTCTCTTGTTGTTGGAAACGCCTTGTGGGCGGCTGACAAGCAAGGGGGAAGCGAGGTGCATCGATGCAGCGGATCGGGAAGATCTTGCTTCATCAGGCCACGATCCACGGTGACCTTGCCAAGCTCAGCGACTGCAACTTAACCCGGCCAAAACGAAAAAGCAACTGGCAAAATCTTTCACTGTCAACCCCAAAAAGACAACCATACGGGACAGCATGGGCCTCTCATTCATCTTGTATCTGCTAGCGGTCATTTTTGTCCTCGTTGGTATTGCCGGCATCGTCCTGCCGGCACTTCCCGGCGTTCCGCTGGTGTTCGTCGGCCTGCTGCTGGCGGCGTGGGCCGACGGCTTCACCCATGTCGGCTGGCCGACCCTGCTGGTACTGGGCGTGCTGACCCTGCTTTCACTGCTGGCCGATGTGCTGGCCACGGTGGTCGGGGCCCAGCGTGTCGGGGCCAGCCGCAAGGCGCTGTGGGGCACCTTCATCGGCAGCATCGCCGGTCTGTTCTTCATGCCCATCGGCCTGTTCGCCGGCCCGCTGGTCGGCGCTCTGCTGGGCGAGTACTGGCACACGCGCGAGCTGGGCCGCTCGACCAAGGTTGGCCTCGCCACCTGGCTGGGCATCCTGCTGGGCCTGGCGCTGAAACTGGCGATGGTCATCGCGATGCTGGGCCTGTTCGCGTTCGCCTGGTTCCTGTAACGCACGATCTTCACGCCACGCGCACACCTGCGCCGGGCATAACTCCATGGGGCTGGCCGTTGCTGCGGGCAGCCGCCACACTGTGCGTCTTCCCGTAGTCATCCCGAAGGGCCTGCTGCAATGACCCTCCCGCCGTTGCTCCCCCGTCTGGCGCCGTTGGCGCTTGCCCTGGCCAGCGCGCCGTTGGCCGCGCAGGAAATCGCGCCTGCCACGACCACCACGCCGGCCGGTTGCGCGGCCATTGAAACCGACGCCGCCCGACTGTCGTGCTACGACCGCCTGTTCGGCCGTACCGCACCGGCCACCGCCGAGGCCGATGCCGCCGCGCAGCAGGCCGCGCAGGCGCTGCGCGAACAGCGTCGCGCCGCCCGCCTGAGCCAGGGCGAAGAGAACCTGCGGGCGCGGGTCGGCGATGTGCTGCGCCCCGCCCCCGACGACAGCGCCCTGGCCAATGCAGGCCGCGGTTCCCTGCTGGACAGCCGCTGGGAACTGGCGGAAGACTCCAAGCTGGGGCCGTTCCAGCTGCGGGCCTACAAGCCGGTGTACCTGCTGCCGGCGTTCTGGACCAGCGACAAGAACCAGATGCCGCAGTCGCCGAATCCGGCCAACAGCGTGACCGAGCCGCAGGCGCTGGACAGTGCTGAGCTGAAGTTCCAGATCAGCTTCAAGACCAAGATCGCCGAGAACCTGTTCGGCGACAACGGCGACATCTGGGCCGGCTATACCCAGAGCTCGCGCTGGCAGGCCTACAACGCCGAGAATTCGCGCCCGTTCCGCGAGACCAATTACGAGCCGGAAGTGATGATGGTGTTCCGCAACGGCTACTCGATTGGTGGCTGGCGCGGACGCATGACCGGCATCAGCCTCAACCATCAGTCCAACGGCCGTGCCGATCCCCTTTCGCGCAGCTGGAACCGGGTGATGCTCAACGTCGGGCTGGACCGCGAGAACTGGGCGCTGGTGCTGCGGCCCTGGTATCGCATTCCCGAAACGCGCAGCGATGACAACAACCCGGACATCGAGGATTACATGGGCCGCGGCGACGCGACCCTGATCTGGAACCGCAATGGCCACGAAGTGTCCCTGATGGCGCGCCATTCGCTGCGTACCGGCGACCGTTCGCATGGCGCCCTGCAGCTCGACTACGGTTTCCCGATCAGCAACCTGCTGCGCGGCCACATCCAGGTCTTCGACGGATACGGCGAAAGCCTGATCGACTACAACCACAAGGCCACCTACGTGGGCGTGGGCGTGTCGCTGCTGGAATGGTTCTGATGGGCGTGACGATCTGGCACAACCCGGCGTGCAGCAATTCGCGCGGCGCACTGAAGCTCATCCGCGACGCCGGCATCGAGCCGGAGGTGATCGAGTACCTGCAGGCACCGCCCGACGTGGCGACCCTGCGCCGGCTGCTTGCCGAATCCGGGCTGGCCGCCGCCGACCTGGTGCGCAGCAAGGAACCGGAGTTTGCCGGTCTGGCGCTGGCCGGGGCCGATGAGGCGACCCTGCTGGCGGCGATGGCGACGCACCCGCGCCTGATCAACCGGCCCGTGGTGCGCACGGCCAAGGGCACGCGCCTGTGCCGCCCGCCGGAAACGGTGCTGGAGATCCTGTAGCCCGGACGCACCACCCGGCAGCGCCGGGCCATGCCCGGCGGCACGCGCTCGGCTCAACGCTGGCGATCACCGCCAGTCGCTGATGCCTTCGCGTCGATAGACTTCCGCGAAGGCGGGGCGCGCCTTCAGCGCGGTTGCGTGCGCCTTCAGCACCGGCCAGGTGTCAGTGGGCCGGGGCATGTTGCGCGACCAGCGCATCAGCATCACCAGCATGAAATCGACCACGCTGGGCGCGTCGCCCAGCAGGTAAGGCCCGTGCGCCTGCAGGTGCGCCGCCACATGCTGCCAGGCCGCCTCCAGCTGCTGCCGGGCCATCGCACGCGTTGCCTCCACGCAGGCCTCGCCCGCCGCTTCGTGCGGATAGAACCATGCACGATAGGCAGGCTGCAGGGTGTTGGCGCACCAGAACATCCAGCGATAGGCCTCGCCCCGCGCGGGCGTGCCCACGGCCGGCAGCAACCCCGCTTCGGGATGGCGGTCGGCCAGGTACAGCGCGATGGCCGCTGCCTCGGTCAACAGCAGGCCATCGATCCTCAGGGTCGGCACCCTCCCGGCCGGATTCAACGCCAGGTAGTCCGCCGCCTTGTGCTCGCGCCTGTCGAAATCCAGCAGCACCAGTTCGTGCTCGATGCCCAGTTCGATCAGCAGCCAGTGCACGACCAGCGAAGCGGTACTCGACGAACCATACAGGGTGGTGCTCATGCGCGGGATCCGTTGCGGGTGGAGCCAGCGATTATGCGCCCGCCCGGCGGCCACTGCTCAACCGCAGCTGCTCATGCAGGTGTCGCGACGTTCGCCGCAGCTCATCATCGGCTGCCGCAGCGTGCAGTCATGCGCCTTCAGTTCGCAGGAGCGGCGCAGATCGGCATTGGCGATGTCCTTGCAGCGCTTGTCGGCAGCCGGAGCCATCTGCTGTTCGCAGCTGCTCTGCCGACTGCCCAGGCTGTCCGCCTGCGCCATGCAGCTGCGATGGCTGGCCTGGCACTGCATGCGGCATTGCGCCGATGCGCTGAAATCCGCTCCTTCATACGAGGAGGAGGTGCTGCTGCAGCCGGCCAGTGCGAACAGCCCGGCAAGCGCGAAGTTCCGTAACAGCGGCATGAACGTTCCCGGTTCGAGTCGCATGGAAACTAGCAGATGTTCCGTGCCGGCTGGTTAAACGACAAACGGCGCCAACAGGCGCCGTTTGCCACCAAGCGTGTGCCGCGCTTACTCCACCACCACCGGAATCTTGCCGATGCGGGCCTGCCATTCGCGCGGGCCGGTCTTGTGCACCGATTCACCGGTGGAGTCGACCGCCACCGTCACCGGCATGTCCTGCACGGTGAACTCGTAGATCGCTTCCATGCCGAGATCGGCGAACCCGACCACCTTGGCCGCCTTGATCGCCTTGGACACCAGGTAGGCCGAGCCACCGACCGCCATCAGGTACGCCGACTTGTTGTCACGGATCGCCTCGATCGCAGCCGGGCCGCGCTCGGCCTTGCCGACCATGCCCAGCAGACCGGTCTGTTCCAGCACCTGGCGGGTGAACTTGTCCATGCGCGTTGCCGTGGTCGGCCCGGCCGGACCGACCACTTCATCTCGCACCGGATCGACCGGGCCGACGTAGTAGATGAAGCGTCCCTTCAGATCGACCGGCAGTTCCTCGCCCTTGTTGAGCATGTCAACCATGCGCTTGTGCGCGGCGTCGCGGCCGGTCAGCAGCTTGCCGTTGAGCAGAAGCGTCTGGCCCGGCTTCCAGCTGGCCACCTCCTCCGGGGTGATCGTATCCAGGTCCACCCGGGTGCCCTTGGAGGCGTCGTAGGTCAGCTTCGGCCAGTCCTCCAGCGACGGCGGATCCAGCATCACCGGACCGCTGCCATCCAGGGTGAAGTGCGCGTGGCGGGTCGCGGCGCAGTTCGGGATCATCGCCACCGGCAGGTTGGCCGCGTGGGTCGGGTAATCGTTGATCTTGATGTCCAGCACCGTGGTCAGGCCACCCAGGCCCTGCGCGCCGATGCCCAGCGCATTGACCTTCTCGTACAGCTCCAGGCGCAGCTCTTCGATCCGGTTGGACGCTCCACGGGCCTGCAGCTCGGTGATGTCGATCGGCTCCATCAGCGCTTCCTTGGCCAGCAGCATGGCCTTCTCCGCAGTGCCGCCGATGCCGATGCCCAGCATGCCCGGCGGGCACCAGCCGGCCCCCATCGTCGGCACGGTCTTGAGCACCCAGTCGACGATGGAGTCGGACGGATTGAGCATGGCGAACTTGGTCTTGGCTTCCGAGCCGCCACCCTTTGCGGCCACGATCACATCCACCTTGTTGCCCGGCACGACTTTGACGTTGACCACGCCCGGGGTGTTGTCCTTCGTGTTGATGCGCTTGCCGGCCGGATCCGCCAGCACCGAAGCACGCAGCTTGTTGTCCGGATGCAGATAGGCGCGGCGCACGCCTTCATTGGCCATGTCTTCCACGCCCATGGTGGCGTCGTCCCAGCGCACATCCATGCCGATTTCCAGGAACACGGTGACGATGCCGGTGTCCTGGCAGATCGGACGATGGCCTTCGGCGCACATCCGCGAATTGATCAGGATCTGGGCCATCGCCTCCTTCGCGGCCGGCGACTCCTCGCGCTCGTAGGCAGCGGCGAGATTCTTGATGTAGTCGACCGGGTGGTAGTACGAGATGTACTGCAGCGCGTCGGCGATGGACTGGATGAGGTCTTCCTGCTTGATCGATGTCACGGCTTGCTCGCTTGCTCGAGGCTGGCGGGGGTAATCCGCCCATTTTACCCCCTCCCCGGCTGCGGGTAGAGTCTATGGGGTCAGAACCCTTTCCCGGGGAAAGGGTTCTGACCCCAAGCCCTTGTCACGCCCCTGCCCGCTGCGGCGTCCTTGCCCGCATGAACGCCGAAACCGCCTTCCAGACCCACCGTCCGCGCCTGATGGCCCTCGCCTACCGCCTGCTGGGCAGCCGCGCCGACGCCGAGGACGTCGTCCAGGACGCCTGGCTGCGCTGGTCCGGCGCCGACCCGGCCAGCGTCCGCGATGCCGAGGCATGGCTGGTCACCACCACCACGCGCCTGGGACTGGACCGTCTGCGTGCGGCCAAGCGCGAGCGCGCGCATTACGTGGGCCCGTGGCTGGCTGAACCGATGGCGGTCACCCTGGAGCCCGACCCGGCGCCCGGCCCGGCCCAGTTGCATGCCCTGGCCGATGATGTATCGGTGGCCTTCCTGACCCTGCTTGAACAGCTCGGCCCGGAGGAGCGCGCCGCGTTCCTGCTGAAGGAAGCGTTCGACCACGACTATCGCGAGATCGCCGACCTGATCGGCCACAGCGAGGCCAACTGCCGGCAACTGGTGCACCGGGCCCGGCAGCGGCTGCAGGCCGGCCGGCCGCGCTTCAATGCCGACGCCGGCCAGCACCGGCAGTTGCTGGCACGCTTCATGGATGCGTCGCAGCGTGGCGACAGCGAGGCGATCCAGGCCCTGCTGCATGCCAACGCGCTGATGGTCTCCGATGGAGGCGGCGTGGTCACCGCAGCGGTGCGCCCGCTGCGGGGTGCCGAACGCATCGGCCGCCTGTTCTGGGCCATTGCCCGCCGTGGCGGCACGCACCCGGCCCGGCTGGGCTACGTCAACGGCGAGCCGGCGATCCTGGGCTTCGACGGCGATCGCCTGCATTCGGTCACCACCATCGAGGTGATCGATGGCCGCATCGCGCGCCTGTACAGCGTGCTCAATCCGGAAAAACTGCCCGCGGTTGTCACGCACGCAGACGCGGCGGCGTCCTGGTAAGGGAAGGCGGCCATCGGGGCCGCCGTGGAGCCCACGATGTCCAACCCCGCCTCACCCCGCGTTCCCTATACCCGCTTGGCCGCCAAGGCTTTCAAGGGCCTGCTCGATACCAGCCAGGCAGTGCATGACAGTTCGATCGATCCGACCCTGATGGAACTGGTGTTCCTGCGCGTGTCGCAGCTCAACGGCTGCGGCTACTGCATGGACATGCACGGGACGGCGCTGCGCAAGAGTGGCATCGAGCCGCGCAAGCTGGACACCCTGCCCGCCTGGCACGAAAGCCGCTTCTTCGATGCGCGTGAGCGCGCTGCGCTGGGCTGGGCCGAGGCCCTGACCCGGCTCATCGACGCCGCGCCATCGCAGGCAGCGTTCGATGCGCTGGCACCGCACTTCGATGAGAAGGGCATCAGCGACCTGAGCATGGGCATCGCGGTGATCAACGCCTGGAACCGCCTCGGCGCCGGCCTGCTGCCGCCGCTGCCCTGATCCACAAGAGTGCGGGGCCTCGCGCAGCGCGGCTCCGCACCGGTGGCGCGCTGACGCGCGCCCCCTGCGGGCGTCGCATTCATGCCTTCGCCACGGCTCCGGCGCGCACAATGGCGACATGCCTTCAGCCGAAAAGAAACCCAGCCTGCGCCAGCGCTTCAATGCGATGCGCAACGTGCCACCGTTCCTGCGGCTGGTGTGGAAGACCAGCCCCGCACTGACCCTGGTCAGCCTGGGGCTGCGCCTGATCCGTGCCCTGCTGCCGGTCGCCATGCTGTATGTGGGCAAGCTGATCATCGACAGCGCGCTGCAGCTGAGCCGGCACGATGCCGGCTTTCCGCCGCTGGGCGAGGCCCTGGCCAGCGGCCTGCTCAATCCGCTGCTCGGGTTGCTGGCCCTGGAGCTGGGCCTGGCCATCGTCTCCGACCTGCTGGGCCGGATGGTGGCCTACGCCGATGCCCTGCTGTCGGAGCTGTTCGCCAACGCCACCAGCATCCGGCTGATGGAGCACGCCGCAACGCTGGATCTGGAGGACTTCGAGGATCCGGACCTGCAGGACAAGCTGGACCGCGCACGACGCCAGACGATGGGCCGGATGAACCTGATGAGCCAGCTGTTCGGCCAGGTGCAGGACGCCATCACGGTGGTCAGCCTGGCGGTGGGCCTGCTGGTCTACGCGCCGTGGCTGATCCTGCTGCTGGCGCTGGCCCTGGTGCCTGCCTTCATCGGCGAATCGCACTTCAACGCCGCCGGCTACAGCCTGAATTTCCAATGGACGCCCGAGCGCCGCCAGCTCGACTACCTGCGCCAGCTCGGCGCCAGCGTGGAGACGGCCAAGGAAGTGAAGATCTACAACCTGCACCGCTTCCTGGTGGAGCGTTACAGGAGCCTGTCGGTAGCGCTGTTCAAGGCCAACCGCGCGCTGGCCCGGCGCCGTGCCGTGTGGGGCACCCTGCTGGCCGCGCTGGGCACGCTGGGTTATTACACCGCCTACGCCTACATCGCCTGGCGCACGGTGCGCGGCGATTTCTCGATCGGCGACCTGACCTTCCTCGCTGGCAGCTTCCTGCGCCTGCGCCAGCTGCTGGAGGGCCTGCTGATCGGCTTCTCGCAGGTGGCCAGCCAGGCCCTGTACCTGGACGATCTGTTCTCGTTTTTCCAGATCCAGCCGGAGATCCATTCGCGCGAGGGCGCCGCAGCCGTGCCGCAGCCCATCCGCCAGGGCTTCGTGTTCGAGAACGTCGGCTTCCGCTATCCCGATGCCGAGCAATGGGCCGTCCGCCACCTCGATTTCCAGCTGCATGCCGGCGAAGTGCTGGCACTGGTCGGCGAGAACGGTGCCGGCAAGACCACGCTGGTCAAACTGCTGGCACGGCTGTACGAGCCCGACGAGGGGCGCATCCTGCTCGACGGCCGGGACCTGCGCGACTATGACCTGGATGACCTGCGCGCCAATCTCGGGGTGATCTTCCAGGACTTCGTGCGCTACAACCTGAGCGCCGGGGAGAACATCGGCGTTGGCCAGGTCGAGGCGATGGCGGACCGGGAACGGGTTGCCGATGCCGCGCGCCGGGGCATGGCCCAGGAAGTGATCGAGTCGCTGCCACGCGGCTACGACCAGCTGATCGGGCGTCGCTTCAAGGAGGGCGTGGACCTCTCCGGCGGGCAGTGGCAGAAGATCGCCATCGCCCGCGCGTGGATGCGCAATGCGCAGGTGATGATCCTGGACGAGCCGACCGCAGCGCTGGATGCGCGCAGCGAGTTCGAGGTATTCCAGCGGTTCAGGGAACTGGCGGACAATCGCACTGCTGTACTCATCTCCCATCGCTTCTCGTCGGTGCGCATGGCCGACCGCATCCTGGTGCTGGCCGATGGCCGGATCGAGGCCAGCGGCACCCACGAGCAGCTGATGGCCCAGGGCGGCCGCTACGCCGAGCTGTTCGAGCTGCAGGCCGCCGGCTACCGCTGAGAACGCCTCTCGTTCCGCCTAATGAGAACCTGTCTCATTTGAGATAGAATTACCCCGACGACTTCCAACAGATACGCCCATGTCTTCCGCTTTCGGCGCCGAAACGGTGCTTGAGGTCCGCCACTGGACCGATGCCTACTTCAGCTTCACCCTCACCCGCGACAGCGGTTTCCGCTTCGAGAACGGCCAGTTCGTGATGATCGGCCTGGAAACCGACGCCCGGCCGCTGCTGCGCGCCTACTCCATCGCCAGCGCGAACTGGGAAGAGCAGCTGGAGTTCTTCAGCATCAAGGTGCAGGACGGCCCCCTGACCTCGCGCCTGCAGCACATCAAGCCCGGCGACAAGGTTCTGGTAGGCAAGAAGCCCACCGGCACCCTGCTGATCAGCGATCTGCATCCCGGCAGGAACCTGTACCTGCTGGGCACGGGCACCGGCCTGGCGCCCTGGCTGTCGATCATCAAGGACCCGGAGACCTACGAGCGTTTCGAGAAGGTGATCCTGTGCCACGGCGTGCGCTACGAGAAGGACCTGGCGTACCGCGACTATTTCGAGAAGGACCTGCGTGAGCACGAGTTCCTCGGCGAGATGATCGGCGACAAGCTGTTGTACTACCCGGCCGTCACCCGCGAACCGTTCGCCAACCAGGGGCGCCTGACCTCGCTGATGGAAAGCGGGGAAATGCAGCGCACCCTGGGCCTGCCGGAACTGAGCCCGGAGAATGACCGCGCGATGATCTGCGGCAGCCCGCAGATGCTGGCCGACCTGCGCACGGTGCTCGACGCCCGTGGCTTCCAGGTCTCCCCGCGCATCGGCCAGCCGGGTCACTACGTGTTCGAGCGCGCCTTCGTCGAGAAGTAACCCGTAGCGCCGGGCCTGCGTCCGGCGCTGCCGCGGGAAGCGGCAGCCCTTACTGCCGGGACTGCAACGCTTTCTCGATGTCCCCGCGAAGGCTTTCCGGCTTGTCGGTCGGAGCGTAGCGTTTCAGCACCTGCCCGTCGCGTCCGACCAGGAACTTGCTGAAGTTCCATTTGATCGCGCTCAGCCCCAGCAGGCCGGTCTTCTCGGACTTCAGCCACTTCCACAGCGGGTGTGCACCGTCGCCGTTGACCTGGATCTTCTCCGACAGCGGGAAGTCCACTGCATAGGTCAGCGCACAGAAGCTGCGGATCTCCTCGGCATTGCCCGGTTCCTGGTGGCCGAACTGGTCGCAGGGGAAGCCGATCACCACCAGGCCCTTCGGGCCGTACTCGCGCCACAGCGCCTCCAGTCCCTCGTACTGCGGGGTGAAACCGCACTTGCTGGCCACGTTGACCAGCAGCAGCGCCTTGCCGCGGTACTGCTCCAGGGCCTGCGGCTGGCCGTCCAGGTCGGTGAAACCGAAATCGAACGCAGTGGTCATGGCAGATCTCCGCAATGGGGGCTTCCGATGGTATCCCCGCCCATGCCTTTCGACACAAGCCCGATCCCATTACCCCGGGTTAACCTCGGGCACTTGTCTGCCTTACCGGAGTACCGCCTTGACCACCCGCCTTGCCCTTGCCGTGGCCATGACCCTCGGCCTTGCCCTGCCCGCCTATTCCGCCGGCGCCGCCACCCCGGCTGCCAGCACCACCGCACAGCAGGCCAACCCGTTCTTCGCCGAAAGCCCGCTGGCACTGCACTATCCGCAGTTCGACAAGATCAAGGACAGCGACTTCGCTCCGGCCTTCGACGCCGGCATGGCGCAGCAGCTGAAGGAAATCGAGGCCATCGCCAACAACAAGGCCAAGCCGACCTTCGACAACACCATCATCGCCCTGGAAAAGAGCGGTGACATCCTTGACCGCGCGACCACCGTGTTCTTCGCCCTGGTCGGCGCGGACACCAACGACACCCGCAAGAAGCTGCAGGCCGACTACTCGGCCAGGTTCGCCGCGCACAGCGATGCGATCGCCCTGAACAGCAAGCTGTTCGCGCGCATCCAGGCGCTGTATGACACCCGCACGCAGCTGGGTCTGGACGCCGAAGGCGTGCGCCTGGTCGAGAAGTACTATGACAACTACGTGCGCGCCGGCGCCAAGCTGTCTGACGCGGACAAGGCGAAGCTGAAGGAAATGAACGCCGAGCTGGCCAACCTCGGTACCCGCTTCAGCCAGAACGTGCAGTCGGAAGTGAACGCTTCGGCGATCACCGTTGATGACGTGAAGGAACTGGATGGTCTGTCCAGGGAGCAGATCGCCGCCGCCGCCGAAGCCGCCAAGGCCCGTGGCCTGGATGGCAAGTATGTGATCACCCTGCTCAACACCACCGGCCAGCCGCCCCTGACCAACCTGGCCAACCGCGCCCTGCGCCAGAAGATCTACGAAGCATCGGTCAGCCGTGGCAGCCGCGGTGGCGAGTTCGACAACACCGCCATCGTCTCGCGCATCATGCAGCTGCGTGCCGACAAGGCCAAGCTGATGGGTTTTGCCAACTTCGCTGCGTACAACCTGACCAACCAGACCGCCAAGACCCCTGAGGCGGTCAACGCGATGCTGGGCAAGCTGGCCCCGGCCGCAGTGGCCAACGCCAAGCGCGAAGCGGCCGACCTGCAGGCAATGATCGACCAGGAGCAGAAGGCCGCGGGCAAGCCGACGTTCGCGCTGGAGCCGTGGGACTGGGCCTTCTACAGCGAGAAGGTGCGTCAGGCCAAGTACAACTTCGACGAGTCGCAGCTGAAGCCGTACTTCGAACTGAAGAACGTGCTGGAGAACGGCGTGTTCTTCGCCGCCAACCAGGAATTCGGCCTCACCTTCAAGCAGCGCACCGACCTGCCGGTCTATCACGATGATGTCACCGTCTACGACGTGTTCGACGCCGACGGCAGCCAGCTGGCGATTTTCCTGTTCGACCCGTACGCCCGTGCCTCCAAGCGCGGCGGCGCATGGATGAACTCGTATGTCTCGCAGTCGAAGCTGACCGGCTTCAAGCCGGTGGTGGCCAACCACCTCAACATCCCCAAGCCGCCGGCCGGCCAGCCGACCCTGCTGACCTGGGATGAGGTGACGACCACCTTCCACGAATTCGGCCACGCCCTGCACGGCATGTTCTCGAACGTGAAGTACCCGTACTTCTCGGGCACCTCGGTGCCGCGTGACTTCGTCGAGTTCCCCTCGCAGGTCAACGAGATGTGGGCCGATGACAGCGCCATCCTGAAGAACTACGCCAAGCACTACCAGAACGGCACGGCGATGCCGCAGGCACTGCTGGACAAGGTGATCGCCGCGGCCAAGTTCAACCAGGGCTTCGCCACCACCGAGTACCTGGGTGCGGCCATGCTGGACCAGCGCTGGCACCAGATCGGCCCGGACCAGGTGCCGGCCGCCAAGGACGTGATGGCCTTCGAGCGCGCCGCGCTGGAGAAGGACGGCATCTACTACGCACCGGTTCCGCCGCGTTACAAGACCCCGTACTTCAGCCACATCATGGGCGGCTACTCGGCCGGCTACTACGCCTACATCTGGTCGGAAGTGCTGGACGCCAACACCCAGAAGTGGTTCCGCGAGAACGGTGGCCTGAGCCGCAAGAACGGCGACCACTTCCGCGCCACCTTGCTGTCGCGTGGCGGCAGCGTCGACGCGATGCAGCTGTTCCGCGATTTCGCCGGCCACGAGCCGCAGATCGAACCGCTGCTGGAGAAGCGTGGCCTGACCGGCACCGGCAACTGATCGCCGGTACGCTGAGCTGAAAACAGAACCGCCCGGGAAACCGGGCGGTTCTTTCGTTGTGATTGGGGTCAGAGCCCTTTTCTGCGAAAGGGATCTGACCCCGCTCTGGCTTCATCGCGGCGCCACATAGCCTCCCGGCACACCTTCCGGCGACAGCACCAGCTGCCACAACTGCGCGTGCCGGCAACGGAAGGTCGCCATCGAACCGGCCAGATAGAAGCGCCACATCCGCCGGAAATGCTCGTCATAGCGCGCATCCAGCCGGGGCCACGCCGCTTCCACGTTGCGCCGCCACGCCTGCAGGGTCAGGTCGTAGTCGGTGCCGAAATTGTGCCAGTCCTCCAGCACGAACCGCCCCTCGAACGCCCTGCTGATCTGCGCCGCCGAGGGCAGCATCGAGTTGGGAAAGATGTAGCGCGCGATCCACGGATCGGTACGATGCCGCGACACGTTGGTCCCGATGCTGTGCAGCAGCAGCAGGCCACGTGGCGACAGGCAGCGCCGCGCCACCTCGAAGAAACTGCGGTAGTTCTTGTCACCGACGTGCTCGAACATGCCGATCGAGAAGATCGCATCGAAGGGTTCGTCCAGCGCGCGGTAGTCCTGCAGGCGGATCTCGATCGGCAGACCGGCGCACAGCTCGCGCGCGAATTCCGCCTGCTCCTGCGAGATCGTTACACCGACCCCGCTGACTCCATAGCGTTCGGCAGCGAACTTCAGGGCCTCACCCCAACCGCAGCCGATATCCAGCACCCGCTGGCCCGGGCGCAATCCCAGCTTGCGGCAGACCAGGTCCAGCTTGGCTTCCTGTGCGGCGTCCAGATCATCGGCCTGCCGCCAGTAGCCACAGCTGTACACCAGGCGCCGGCCCAGCATCGCCTGGTACAGATCGTTGCCCAGATCGTAGTGGCGACGGCCGACTTCGTAGCTTCCCTGCCCGGCCTGCAGGTTGAACAGGCGCGCCTTCAGCGCGTCGGCCACTTCCCGCCAGCCGTGCACCCGTTCGTCCAGATGCGCCTGCATGAGGTGGACCAGGAATTCGTCCAGGACGTTGGCGTCCCACCAACCATCCATGTAGCTCTCGCCCAGGCCGAGCGAACCGTGCGCCATGACCCGTGCGAAGAACCTCGGATCATGTACCTGGATGTCCTGTGGCCGGGAGCCGCCAATGCGGACCCCGGCTTCGTGGAGCAGGCCGCTGACCCGCTCCTGCAACCCTGTATCCACGCCCCCTCCTCGTCTGCGCTCAACCGCGTGCGAACAGCTCCACGTAATCCTTGGCCACGTGCGGCAACAGCACCGCCGCCGGCACATCGGCGGTCTGCGTTCCATCCGAGTATGGACCCACCTGGTAGGGCGGGAAAACAAAGCGCAGCGCGGTGATCTGCCCCTTGTCGTCGGTCAGCGGCTGGAACTGGCTGAAATTGTCGGGCTGCGGGCCGGTGCCATCGGCGATCATGCGCGATGCATTGCGCAGCGACTCCTGCAGCTCGGCCGGCTCCATGTCCTCGCCGCTGAGGCGTGTCGCCACGCGCTCGCGCAGCTGGTCCGCGACGAAATCGCTGATCGCCTTCCAGCCCTTGCTGTCGGTCACCAGCTTGTCGGCGCTGAGCATCTGCTGTTGCTCCGGCAGCCAGACGAAACGTGCCACCAGGGGTTCGCCGTGGGCGCCGCCGGTGTAACGGCTGCCATCGGCACTCACCACCACCAGCTGCGGCGTCTCCAGCACCTTCTCGAAGCTCAGCGAGAGTTCGTAGGGCATGGTCGGCTTGTCGTTGCCCAGCCCATCGAGCGCCTGCTGCAGCTCGCTGCGGGCCGTGGTGGCGTAGTCCTGGAGCGCACGCGCCAGGCCCGGATAACGGTCGATGCCTGCCGGATAGCTGATGCCCACCACCTCGCGTTCGTTGTTCTCGATCACGTCGCGCAGGTCGAGCGGTGCTTCCGCAGCGGGCGCCTCGCCCGTGGCGGAGGCATCGACCGCCGGCGCCGCGTCGGCCACCGGTGCCGGGGTTTCGGCTTCACGCTGGCAGCCCGCCAGCAACAGCACGCCTGCCACACCGGCCAGCACGCTTCCGCGCAGCAGCCGGTTGTTTCCAATCTTCATCGGGATCCCCTGTTCATGTTCATCCATCATCGCCCGCCCTGGCTTAAGCGTAGCCCGCTGGCGTCATCCCGCCAGAAGGTCGTGATACTCCTCATGCCGCTGCAGGAATGCCTCGGCGTAGGCACACGCCGGCACGACCTTGTACTTCTGCTCCCGCGCGAACCGCAGCGCCACCCGGGTCAACTCGCCGGCGATGCCCCGGCCGGCGATCGGCTCGGGCACCTCGGTGTGGGTGATGACCATGCGTCTGCGCTTGATCTGGTAATCGAGCACCGCCACCTGTCCACGCACACGGGCAGTGAAGCGATGGTTGGCCTGGTCATGATCGACCTCGTAGGCCAGACCGGGGGGCGTGACCGAAGCCATGGGACTGTCTCCTGCGGCGACTGCGTGGATGGTGCGCAGCCGGGCGCCATGATCGCGTGAAGCCTGAACAGGGGCAAGTCCAGGCCCTCCACGTCAGTTTGCGACCCTAAAGCTGGAGCGCCCGCGGCCGCTATCGCCTGCGGAGGGGTCCGGCCACGCTGGCACGGCCCTTGCGACCGTAGACCGTGCGACTGCCGTGGAGGCCCCCGATGCACCCCAGCGATTCCCATTCCGATACCGACCGCGCCCTGCTGGAGGGCCTGCTCCAGCTCGCCGTGGAAGGCCAGACCGACGAGCAGGCCTTCCAGCGCATCGGCGAGGAAGTCTTCGCCCGCCTGCTGGACACCTACGGCCAGCAGACCCGGGCCTGACCACGAGCGGGGGCCCTGCCCCGGGGTCGGATCCGGCGGGTCCGACCCCAGTCCCTCAACCGCCGCCCAGGCGGAAGGTCGGGTTGGACAGTTCGCGCAGGAAGTGGGTGAAGATGCTCGGCTGCATGGCCAGCATGAAGATCACGCCGAATGCCGCGCCGGCCAGGTGCGCGCTGTGGTTGATGCGGTCGCCACCGCGCTTGTCCATCCAGATGCTGTAGCCGACATAGAACGCGGCATACACGATGGCCGGTGCGGGGATGAAGAACACCAGGATGATCGACCACGGCTTGATCAGGATGAAGGCGAACAGCACCGCCGACACCGCACCCGAAGCCCCCAGGCTGAGGTAGTTCGGATTCTTCTGGTTCTTCAGGTAGCTCGGCAGGATCGAGACCACCAGCGCGCCGATGTAGAACGCCGGATAGGTCAGGTAGCTGCCGGTCAGCTGCGCCATCACGCTCTCGATGAATCCCCCGAAGAAGAACAGGGTGATCATGTTGAAGATCAGGTGCGACCAGTCCGCGTGGATGAATCCATAGGTCACCAGCCGGTCGTACTGGCGATGGCGGTCGATGGCCGGTGGCCACAGGATCAGGCGGTCGGCCAGCGCGCGGTGGTTGAACGCCCTCCATGACAGGATGGCGGTGATGGCGATCAACAGCAGATTGACGGGGGTCATGTCAGGCTCAGGCAGCGCGGTAGTTGTCGACCATACGATAGCGTTTCGCGTACCAACCGAAGGCCAACGCCGCGATGAAGGCGAAGCCGGCGAAGAAGAACATCAGGAAGGCCGCCTCGCTCAAGCCGGTGCCGGCGATCTGGTGGGTCACCGTTTCGTTGCGTACGGCCGCGTTGGACAGCAGCACCCAAAGGTTGCCGATGGTGGTGGTCAGGTTCCAGAAGCTCATCACCACCCCCTTCATCGCCTGGGGCGCCTGGCTGTAGGCGAACTCCAGGCCGGTCGCGGACACCAGGACCTCACCGAAGGTCAGCAGCGCGTACGGCAGGATCTGCCAGAAGATCGACATGGCATTGCCGCCATCCATCACCACCTGGATGCTGCCGACGACGATCCAGGCCAGGCCGCTGAAGGCGATGCCGGCGGTCATCCGGCGCAGCGCGGTCGGCTCGAAACCGAAGCGGCGCAGGGCCGGGTACAGCACCAGGTTGTTGAACGGGATGAGGATCATCACCAGCAGCGGGTTCAGCGCCTGCATCTGCGAGGCGGTGAACCAGCTCGGCATCTGCATCTGCTGTCCCTGCAGCACCCAGGTCGAGGCCTTCTGGTCGAACAGCGAGAAGAACGGCGTGGTCAACGCGAAGATCACCAGCACGCGCAGCACCGAACGCACGCCCTCCACGGCTTCGGCCGGATGGTGCGCGCGGGCGCGGTCCAGCTGCAGCCAGGTGCCGCCACCGACACCGGCCAGAATCGCCACCAGCGCAAGGCACAGGCAGATCACGATGCCCAACGAGCCGACCAGACCGAACGATGCCACCGCCAGCACCAGGCCGGCCACGGCGATCGCCAGGCCCGGACGGCCCTGGCCCGCCACCCGCGCGGTCAGCGCGGTGCGCGCCACGTTGGCGAACGAATGCGGGTCCTTCGGCGGCAGCGGCACCAGTACGTAGCGCTTGCGGCCAAGCCAGAACACGAAGGTCGCCACGAACATCAGGATGCCCGGAATGCCGAACGCCCACTGCGGGCCCCAGTTCTTCAGCACCAGCGGAATCAGCAGCGACGCAAACAGCGAGCCGAAGTTGATGATCCAGTAGAAGGCATCGAACACCAGCTTGGCCAGGTGCTTGTTGCTCTGGTCGAACTGGTCACCCATGAACGAGGCCACCAGCGGCTTGATGCCACCGGCACCCAGCGCGATCAGACCCAGGCCGAGGAAGAAGCCCTGGCGGCTGTTCTCGAACAGCGCCAGGCACAGGTGGCCGGCGCAGTAGACCAGGCTGAACCAGAGGATCGTGTGGTACTTGCCGAAGAACCTGTCGGCCAGCCAGCCGCCCAGCAGCGGGAAGAAGTACACGCCGATCATGAAGCTGTGCATGATGTCCTTGGCTTCACCGGCACGGCCTTCCGCAGTGATTTCCTGCAGCAGAAGCGAGGTGATCAGGAACTGCACCAGGATGTTGCGCATCCCGTAGAAGCTGAACCGTTCGCAGGCCTCATTGCCGATGATGTACGGGATCTGGCGCGGCATCTTTCCCTGGCCGGCGATGGGGGCGACTGCGTCGTGGCTCATCCTGTAAGGCATTCCTGCAAAGCGAAAGCCGCAAGGTTACCGGAACCTGCGGGCTGGAAGCACGCTGCGGGGCTGCATGACAGCGCCGCCGATCCATGGCAGGCGGTACCGGTGCCCTGCCGGAAGTCACGGCACCTGCACGACAAAAGCGTAAACTTATCGTTATGCGCGCCCTCGTCCTCGTCCGCCCCCTGCTCGGCTGCTGCCTGTTGCTGCTTGCATTGCCGGCGCCGGCGCGGGCCCCCGCCCCCGGCCCCCCCCCACACGGCCCCCCCCGCCCCCCCCGGCCCCGGGGGGGGCCGGGACAACCCCGGCGGGGCGGCGGGGCGGGGGAGGCA
>NZ_JBRRET010000034.1:0-41413 GCF_056760435.1 Stenotrophomonas sp. STEN008
CCCCCGCCCCCGCGGGGGGGGGGGCGCGGCCCCCCCCCCCCCCCCCCCCCCCCCCGCCCGGCCCAATCACATGAAACGCGTTACACGACCGCCCACGAGGGCTGCGCCGTTGGCGGGAATTCCCTTGGAAATTCGTTAGCTGGAAGTTAAGGATCCGTAAGCATTCTGCTGCGATCCCGCCGTCATCTGCATGCAACCGATCGTCATTAGCCTGCGTGACGTTCCAGTCAGGTACGACGCGGTAAGCTCCTCTCCGATGGGCTCGCAGCATCGCTCATCGAGTGCAGTACGCAGTAGCAATTTGGAGGAATACATCACATGGCAATCGTTCTCTATGTCGGTGGTAGCAAGGATGGCGAGAAGGGCGTGGTGCCCTATGGCTTCAGCAAATCGCGCGCCGACACCGCGCTGGGGCCGGAGTTCTACACCGAGCGGTTCATGGAACTGCAGGGTGTCGGCAAGGTCAGGCTGATGGCACTGGAAGGCATGCGTGACGAGATCGTCATGCAGCGCGCCGCCCGCCACTACCGCTGACCCTCCCAACACGCGGCAGGGCGCGCCCACCATCGCGCGCCCGCGCCGGCATCCCAGCCCCGGGCCAGTCCGAGCCCCCCCCCCTGCCAGGATGCCGGCGTCCAGACCGGCCACGCCGCTGAACCTCGTCTGCTGTCAATGTCTTGTCCGGCTCCGTCGCGGATTGCCAGAATGGGGTCTTCCCGTAACGCGGCACAGACCTGAAGCAATGCACGACGCCAAGAACGCCCAGAGCGCGCTCGCCCAGCAGATCGCCCAGACCATCGCCGAGGAAATCGGTGCCCAGCCCAGCCAGGTGCGCGCCGCGGTCGGCCTGCTTGACGAAGGTGCCAGCGTTCCGTTCATCGCCCGCTACCGCAAGGAAGTGACCGGTGGCCTGGACGACACCCAACTGCGCAATCTCGAAGTGCGCCTCACCTACCTGCGCGAACTGGAAGACCGCCGTGCGGCGGTGCTGGCCAGCATCGACGAGCAGGGCAAGCTCAGCGACGAACTGCGCAACGACATCCTCGCCGCCGATACCAAGAGCCGGCTGGAAGACCTGTACCTGCCGTACAAGCCCAAGCGCCGTACCCGTGCGCAGATTGCCCGCGAGGCCGGCCTGGAGCCGCTGGCCGATGGACTGCTCGCCGATCCGACGCAGGACCCTCAGGCCTTCGCGGCCAGCTTTGTCGATGCTGACAAGGGCGTGGCCGATAGCAAGGCGGCGCTGGAGGGCGCGCGGGCGATCCTGATGGAGCGCTGGGGGGAAGATGCCGCGCTGGTGGGCGAACTGCGCACCTGGCTCGGCGAACACGGCGTGATCCGCGCGCGCGTGGCCGAGGGCAAGGAGACCGAAGGCGCCAAGTACCGCGACTATTTCGAGCACGCCGAAGCCTTGGCGAAGATTCCGTCGCATCGCCTGCTGGCGCTGTTCCGCGCGCGTCGCGAGGAGATCCTGTTCCTGGAGCTGGACCCGGGCAGCGATGCCGAGGCAGGCCATCAGTACGCAGAGGGGCGCGTGGCCCGCAAGGCCGGCATCGCCGACCAGGGCCGTGCCGCCGACCGCTGGCTGCTCGATGCCTGCCGCCTGACCTGGCGTGCCAAGCTGCACATGCACCTGCTGCTGGATCTGTTCAACCAGGCCCGCGAAAAGGCCGAAGCGGACGCGATCACCGTGTTCGGTGACAACCTGAAGGATCTGCTGTTGGCTGCGCCGGCGGGCCCGAAGACCGTGCTCGGGCTGGATCCAGGCATCCGCACCGGCTGCAAGATCGCAGTGGTCGATGCCACCGGCAAGCTGGTCGCCACCGAGACGATCTATCCGCACGAGCCCCGGCGCCAGTGGGAGCAGTCGCTGCAGACGATCAGGCAGCTGTGTACCCGGCACAACGTGGAACTGATCGCGATCGGCAACGGCACCGCCAGCCGCGAGACCGACAAGCTGGCCGGCGAAGCGATCAAGGCGGTCGGCAACCCGAAGCTGCAGAAGGTGGTGGTCAGTGAGGCCGGTGCTTCGGTGTACTCGGCTTCCGAGCTCGCAGCCAGGGAGTTCCCGGACCTGGACGTGTCGCTGCGCGGCGCGGTGTCGATCGCGCGCCGCCTGCAGGATCCGTTGGCCGAGCTGGTCAAGATCGAACCGAAGGCCATCGGCGTGGGCCAGTATCAGCATGACGTCGATCAGTACCGCCTGGCGCGCGCGCTGGACGCACGCGTGGAGGACTGCGTGAACGCGGTCGGGGTGTACGTGAACACCGCCTCGGCCGCGCTGTTGTCGCGCGTGTCCGGCCTGTCGGCGACGGTGGCCGAGAACATCGTGCGCCATCGCGATGACAATGGTCCGTTCAAGCGCCGCAAGGACCTGCTGAAAGTCGCCCGGCTGGGTGAGAAGACCTTCGAGCAGTGCGCCGGCTTCCTGCGCATTGCCGACGGCGACGAGCCGCTGGACGCGTCGGCCGTGCATCCGGAAGCCTACCCGGTGGTCGAGCGCATCGTCGCCAGTACCCAGCGCCCGATCAAGGCGTTGATTGGCGATGGCAGCTTCCTGCGTGGGCTGAAGGCCGAGCAGTTCACCGATGCGACCTTCGGCGTGCCGACGGTGCGCGACATCCTCAGGGAGCTGGAAAAGCCCGGCCGTGACCCGCGCCCGGAGTTCAAGGCCGCACGTTTCGCCGAGGGCGTGGAAGACATCAAGGACCTGCGCGAGGGCATGGTGCTGGAAGGCGTGGTCAGCAACGTCGCCGCGTTTGGTGCCTTTGTCGATATCGGCGTGCACCAGGACGGCCTGATCCACATTTCGGCGCTCTCCGACACCTTCGTGAAGGACCCGCGCGACGTGGTCAAGGCTGGCGATATCGTCAAGGTGAAGGTGCTTGAGGTGGATGTGCCGCGCAAGCGCATCGCGCTGACCCGGCGCCTGGACGATACCCCCGGCCAGGCCACCAGCCGCCCCGGCAGCCGTGACGAGCGTGGTCAGGGACAAGGGCCGCGGCGTGACGCAGGCGGGCCGGGCCGGAGCCCGGGCCGGGGCCAGGGCAACGGCGGTCGGCCCGCCCCATCGGCAGCCCCGGCCAACAACGCACTGGCTGAAGCCTTCGCCCGCGCCAAGCGCAGTTGAGGAGCGTGTCCCCCGTCACGGTTGAACCGGGACGGGGGACTTGTCGATTTTCCCCGTGATTGCGCACACTTGCGCATCTGGGGAGGCGCGTGGCCGACCCGCTGTCGCTGGGGAGGACCATGACGCCAGCACGCCCCGTCCGATTCCGTGACAGCTGCAGCGGATTGCTGCGGCTCGCTCACGCCTGCCCGGGACGGAGAAGGGTTTGATGGCGGGTCAGGGCAACAACAGCAACGATCTGCTCGAACGCCGTCTGCATGCGCTGGCCGAGGAACGTCGGCGGCTTGCGATGATCATCGAAGGCACCGCTGCGGGCACCTGGGAGTGGAACGTGCAGACCGGCGAAATGCGGGTCAACGCGCGCTGGGCCGAGATCGTCGGCTACCGGCTGGAAGAGCTGGAGCCGATCTGCCAGAAGACCTTCGCGGCACTGGTGCATCCGGACGACATCGCGCTGTCGGACGCCGCGCTGCAGGAGCATTTCGACGGGCGCAGCGACAACTACGCCTGCCTGGTGCGCATGCGCCACAAGAACGGCCAGTGGATCTGGGTCCATGACCGTGGTCGCGTGTTCGAATGGGACGGTCAGGGGCGGCCGTTGTGGATGGCTGGTGCCCACGCCGACGTCACCGAGCTGCAGCAGGCACGACAGGACGCGGCCGAGAGCCGCCAGCGCCTGCAGTCGGTGGTGGACGCCTCCGACGACGTCGCGGTGATCGCGACCGATACCGATGGCACCATCACCCTGTTCAACACGGGGGCGCAGCGCCTGCTGGGTTACAGCGCCGCCGAGGTGGTCGGCCTGCGGCGGCTGGATGCCTTCCATGAGCCGGATGAGCTGAAGGCCTGGCTGCAACCGCTGGCCGACCCGCAGGGTCACCTGCCGGACGTGTTCGAGGCCCTCAGTGCGCATGCCGAAGGGCAGACCTATTCGCGGCGATGGACGCTGCTGCGCAAGGATGGCCGGCAACGCCAGGTGCGGCTTTCGATCAGCCGCATGGATGGCGCCGATGGCACGCGCATCGGCTATGTCGGCATGGCCATCGATATCACCGAGATCCTGCAGGCACGTGCGGAAGCACGCATGGCGGCGGAGAAGTTCGCAGGCGCCTTCACCTCGGCTGCGCTTGGCATGGCGCTGGTTTCGCTGGAAGGCCGCTGGCTGGATGTCAATGACGCGCTGTGTCGCATCCTGGGCTATGCGCGCGAGGAGCTGCTGCAGGTCGATTTCCAGCGGCTGACCCACCCGGACGATCTGCAGGCCGACCTGGCCCTGGTGCAGGACCTGCTGGCGGGCCGGTGCAGCCATTACCACCTGGAGAAGCGCTTTCTCGATCGCAACGGCAGGGTGATCTGGACACGGCTGTCGGTATCGCTGGTGCGCAACGAACGCGGTGAGCCGGTGCATTTCGTCTCGCAGATCCAGGACATCAGCGCACAACGCAGCAGTGAACAGCGCCTGTTTGAAAGCGAGCAGCGCAGCCGCATCACCCTCGACGCCGTCGCCGACCTGGTGCTGAGCGTCAGCCTGGAGGGACGCATCGAATATGCCAATGCCGCTGCCGTGCGCATGCTGGCCGGCGACGGCGCACAGGCGCTGGCCGGGTACAGGGTGCAGGACGTGCTTGAACTGACCACCGAGTACGCCCCCGGCTCGATGCTGGACGTGGCCGTACTGCTGGACCCGGAAAGCAACGCGGTCGACCTGCATGCCGACCTGCTGCTGCGGCTGGGCACCGCGACGGTGCCGGTGGACCTGACCCGCGCCTGGCTGCGCGACGATGAAGGCCATGTGCGCGGTGCGGTGTGGGTGCTGCGCGACGATACCCAGCAGCGCGCACGGCAGCGCGAAGCGCGCCAGCTGGCGGAGATCGATCCGCTGACCGAACTGAGCAACCGGCGGGGCTTCGAAGTCCATCTGCAGCAGGCCATCACCCGGGTCGAGCGGACAGGCCAGGCGGCATCGCTGATGTACATCGACCTGGACCGCTTCAAGCCGGTCAACGATACCTGGGGCCACCTGGCCGGCGATGCGGTGCTGTGGGCGGTGGCCAGCGTGCTGCGCCACGGCGTGCGCGATTCGGACGTGGTGGCCCGGCTGGGCGGGGACGAGTTCGCGGTGATCCTGTCCGGCTGCACGCCGCGCCGCGCGGCGCGGATCGGCGGCGAACTGCTGCAGACCCTGGCCAGCCTCTCCATTCCCTGGGACCAGCACCGCCTGCGGGTGGGCGCCAGCATCGGTATCGCACCGCTGCTGGGCGGCATGGGGGTGGACCAGGCCGTGGCTGCGGCCGATGCGCAGTGCTACAGGGCCAAGGCAATGGGACGCAACAACGTGCAGGTGCAGGGGGAAGCCGGCGAATGGCCGGCCGAGGGCGTGGACAGCGACGCCGGTGGCGGCTGATCTCAGTCTGTGAGAGGGCGGCCGCGAATACTTCGCGCACACTCATCCCCGTTGGAGAACGACATGCCTTTCTGGACCCCGGATGCCCTGCGTGCCTTCGCGCCGGCAATGGTCGGCTGGTGGCTGGCGGTAGCCGCCTGCCTGCGTTTGGAGCAACTGCACGGCGATGCCCGGGCGCAGGCGCTGCTGCCCACTCTGCAGGGCGGCGTGGTGGTGCTGCTGATGCTGACCCTGGGTGCCATCGTGGCCGCCTGCGTGCTGCTGTGGCGGTCGCGGCGCGGGGATGCGCCGGCACGCTGCTAGCCCTGGCGCTCAGTCCAGCACGCTGTTGGCATCAACCAGCCGCACGTCGTGCATCTGGTTGAGGTAGGCCTCGTAGTAGCCCTTGTGCGAGGCGCCGACGAGGGTCAGCATGCGGGTGCCCGGGTGCTGGCCCAGCACCTCGCGCATGTTGGCGACCATGCGCAGGTTGCGGGTTTCCCAGTAGCCGACATAGCGGCGGCCGAAGCCTTCTGGCGATGGTTCGACCAGGGCTGCGCCGAAATCGCTGTCGTAGACCCGGGCGACGGTGTCGGGCGCGTTGTAGTTCCGATAGAGCGCCAGCAGGCCGTCCGTGCTGCCGAGTTCGGCGTACAGGGCCGTATCGGCGGCCCGTCGTGCCTGGGTGGTGGGATTGTCCCAGGCCTTCATGACGGCTTCGCCAGCCGCCTTCTCCAGTGCCGCTGGCGTGGGCGAATCAGCGGTGTGGTCATCGACTGCCCACAGGCGTTCCAGGCCCAGGCGTGCGGCAAGCTCGGCCGCGATCAGGCTGACTTCGTTGCGTCGCGAGGCGCGTTTGTCGAGGAACTGCACCAGTTGCGGTGACAGGCTGTCTGCGGCGCGACGCTCCTGCGGCGGCAGGCGCAGCCACTGCACCAGCGCAGAGCCGTTCTCACCTGCGGCCAGGAACAGTGCGGCCAGCCGGCGACGCTGTGCGTGCGTCGGTGTGGCGGGCCATGCCGCCAGCACGCGATCGACTTCGGCATTGGCCGCTGGAACATCCAGACCGGTGGCGGCCTGGGCAGGTGCAGGATCGACGCAGTAACTTCCCACGCTCTCGGCATAGCGGGCGGGATTGCGGCGCATGAAATCGCATTGCAGTCCGGACAGGTTCTCCACCGCGATCGCCGTCGGCCGCCATGCCTGCAGGCGCTGCAGCAGCGGCTCCAGCATTGCCGGCTGGAAGGTCGGGGGCAGGCCGGACAGGTGCGGTGAGCCCAGCACCAGCACTTCGTTGACGCGGCCGGCGGGCGGGCCCTTGAGCTGTGCGGGGTTGAAACTCGGCCGATAGCCTGCATCGGCGGCCAGCGCGCCGCTGCTGCACAGGCCGAGGGCGAAAAGAGCAGCCAGGCGTGAAAACATGCGATCTCCGTGTCGATGGACGGTCCGTGGTGGGCGCATCCTTGCCTGTCCACCCCCTTGCCGACAGCCCCGATGGTCATGGCAACCTTTTCGTTGCAGGCTGCATCTAGGGGCCCGTCAGGCGCTGCAGGGGGAGGGGGCTGGACAGGGCCCGCTGCGGAGGGGCCTAAAGCCCGGAACGGAGGTGCCGATAACCTCACTGGATCCCGCTCCCGTCACCCGCTGCAGGACCCCAGGCTGCCCCGTCGGGCGGCCCGCGCAGTGTGTTCCGCCGCTCCCGGATGTCGATCGCACCCGCCCCCAGATGTTCTTGCCCGTTGCTCGAGAGGTGCCTGCCGGCAGCTGTAGTCCAAGCAATTGATGTCGCCGTCGGGCATCCCGCCTGGCGGATCGCAACCGCTTACCGGACACCGAGGATCAGACAATGCTCATTCCAGGCCTTACGGCAGGCGCACAGGCGCCAGCCGAGCTGCACACCCGTTGGTCGCCGTGGCGTTCCCTGCTGGGGGCGCTGGCGGGACAGCCTCGGCCCGGCAGGGTCGACAGCGATCGCGGTCATGCCGAGCTGGCCGCCCAGGTGGCCGCACTGCATCGCGTGCAGGCGGTGATCGAATTCGATCTGGATGGCACCGTCCTGCAGGCCAACGACAACTTCCTGCAGGCGGTGGGTTATCGTCTGGACGAAATCCAGGGCAGGCATCATTCGCTGTTCGTCGATCCCGATCAGGCGTCCAGCGCCGAGTATCGGGACTTCTGGGCCCGGCTGGGACGTGGCGAGTTCGACGCCGGACAGTACCGACGGCTGGGCAAGGGCGGGCGCGAAATCTGGATCCAGGCGTCCTACAACCCGGTGCTGGACCCGCAGGGCCGGCCCTTCAAGGTCGTCAAGTTCGCGACCGACATCACCGCGCAGAAGCTGCAGGCCGCGGACTCGGCGGGGCAGCTTGCCGCCATCGACAAGTCGCAGGCGGTGATCGAGTTCAGCCTGGACGGGCACATTCTCTCGGCGAACGCCAACTTCCTCGCCGCCACCGGCTACAGCCTGGAAGAGGTGCGCGGCCAACACCATGCGCTGTTCGTGGAGCCCGAGCTTCGCGACAGCGCCGAGTACCGCCGGTTCTGGGAAAAGCTCGGGCGCGGCGAGTACGACGCCGGGCAGTATCGGCGGCTCGGCAAGGGCGGCCGCGAGATCTGGATCCAGGCCTCCTACAACCCCATCCTGGATGGCAACGGCAGGCCGTTCAAGGTCGTCAAATACGCTACCGACATCACCGCGCAGGTGCATGAGAACCAGGCCATGCAGCGTGCGGTGGCGCAGACCCGGGAGGTCGTGGCGGCGGCCAAGCAGGGCGACCTGACTCGCACCGTCGCCATTGCCGACAAGAGTGGCCCCATCGCCGAGCTGTGCGATGGCGTCAACGCGCTGGTCGAAGCCATGGCGGGCATCATCGGCCAGATCAAGTTCGCTGCCGATACCATCGCGGTCGGCGCGACCGAAATCGCGCAGGGCAACAGCGACCTGTCGCAGCGCACCGAACAGCAGGCGGCCTCGCTGGAAGAAACCGCCGTGTCCATGAAGGGCCTGGCCGATACGGTGCAGCGCACGGCGGCCAATGCGCGCCAGGCAAGCCAGCTGGCCGGCGGCGCAGCGGAGGTGGCTGCGCGCGGCGGCAGCGTGGTGCACGAGGTGGTGGCGACGATGGCCTTGATCAACGCCTCCTCGCGTCGCATCGTCGACATCATCGGGGTGATTGACGGCATCGCATTCCAGACCAACATCCTGGCGCTGAACGCTGCCGTGGAGGCGGCCCGTGCCGGCGAGCACGGCCGTGGGTTCGCGGTCGTCGCCACCGAGATCCGCGAACTTTCGCAGCGCTCGGCCAGCGCCGCCAAGGAGATCAAGCAGCTGATCGACACATCGGTGGCCAATGTCGGTGCGGGCACGGCGCAGGTGGAAAGTGCTGGCCGCACGATGGACGAGATCGTGCTCAACGTGCGCAGGGTCAGTGACCTGGTCACCGAGATCAGCAGCGCCTCGCAGCAGCAGAGCGATGACATCCAGCAGATGAACCACGCGGTGGACCTGATCGACCAGGGAACCCAGCAGAACGCGGCGCTGGTCGAGGAAGCGTCCGCCGCGGCGCGCAGCATGGAAGAACAGTCGGCCCACCTGCTGCAGACCGTCGCCGGATTCCGTGTGCAGGGGGCGGCGGGCGGCGGTACCCTGCAGCATGGCGTGCCGACCCTGCGCGTGGTCTAGGCGCGCAGGGCAGGGGCCGCTGTACGTTCCGGCAAAGCCTCGCCGCGGACGCAGTTGCGGCCCGCGCGCTTGGCCCGGTACAGGGCCTGGTCCGCACGTTCGACCACGCTGTCCGGTTCCTGCCGAGCATCGGCAGCCAACCATGCCACGCCGATGCTGACGGTTACGCTGGACGGGCCGGACGGCAGCGCGGCGTCTTCGACCGCCACGCGGATGCGCTCGCCCATGGCCATCGCATGGGCCACGTCGGAGGAAGGCAGCGCAGCGATGAATTCCTCGCCGCCGTAGCGGGCGAGCAGGTCGTCACCGCGCTGCAGGCAGCCATCGATGATCGCGGCCACCGCCTGCAGGCGGCGATCGCCCTCCGGGTGTCCGTAGGTATCGTTGAGGCGCTTGAAGTGGTCGATGTCGATCATCAGCACCGCCAGGCCCAGGCCCTGGCGCCGCGCGCGCCGTTGGGCACCCGGCAGCGATTCATCGAAACTGCGGCGGTTGCCCAGCCCGGTCAGCGGATCACGCCGGGCCAGCGCTGCCAGCTCGTCGCGCTGGCGTTGGATGTCCACCTGGCTCAGCACGCTGCGCAGTGCATAGCCCAGCATGGCGCCGATGAAGCCCACCGTTGCCATCGTCTGGTTCGTGCGCGCCATCAGCAATGCGACCAGCATCAGCAGAAGCGGCAGCATCAACGGCACGCTGGCCTCGACGAAACGCCGCAGGTTGCGCGGGACAGGCGGCGCGGTCCTGCGCCGCGGACTGCCGGCGATCACGGCCAGCAGCAGGAACAGGCCGCTGATGAGCAGATCTGCCCATCCGCCGTCCGGGGTCTGCGGCCGATACCGGCTGACGTACTGCTCGATCAGGAAGTAGCCGAGCAGGAACAGGGTGAGGGTGCGGAAGAAGTCGCGGCGATCTGCGTTGTCCTCGGCCAGGTAGCGGATCAGCGCGAAGCTGAACAGCAGGCTGTTCTGCGTGGTGCTGATGGCGTTCAGGCCATGCGTCCACAGCGCGGTATCCAGCTGCGCAGTCGATTGCGCATGCGTGTAGTACAGCAGCCAGAGCAGGCCGATGATCGACAGGTCGACGCTGCGGACATGGCGGTTCCGGCTGTCGGCGCTGGCGGCCACGTAGGTCAGCGGGATGCGATAGAACACGTAGAGGATCAACGATGTCAGTGCGACCTGCGCCGGCCAGGCATCGGTGATGCCTGGAAACAGCAGTGGCAGCAGTGCGACCGGAAACAGGCTGACGGCGAAAGCGAAGGTCCTCCATTTGCAGGCGGCGTGGCTGTCACGCGCACGGCGCACGCATGCCATGGCCGCCAGCAGCGGCGCGGCGCTTGACATCAGGAACGAACCCACCGGATCTCCAGGGCCTGCCAGGCCGACGACGAATGCATGCGTGACCAGAAAAAACAGTGCAGCCTGCAGCGTCATGCATTCCCCCGCCCCCAGGTACGGCCAGTCACGATAGGCAGATGCGCATGCGCCTTGCAAGAATTCCACAGCGTTGGCCTGCTGGCAACGTTGTCAGCTGCGGCGCGCACGGCGGCGGCGCTGGGCGGTCGCCGCGCGGGAGGGGCGACGCAGGTGACGGGCCGGAAATGCAGAAGGCCAGGTCGTGGACCTGGCCTTTGATGCATGGTGCCGGTGAAAGGACTCGAACCTTCATGGGGTTGCCCCCGGCTGATTTTGAGTCAGCTGCGTATACCATTCCGCCACACCGGCAGGCAGCGGGTGATTTTACCCGAGGTCGAGCGCACTTTCATAGAGGCTGCCCGGCGCGGGACGATTGCGGCCGAATCTGCCGGCATTGCCCCCGTGATCGCTATACTGCGCCGGCGTGATATGCACAGGAGCGGGAATCGATGGCGGCGTTGCAGGACCTGCGGGTACTGGTGGTCGAGAACGACGAGATGAGCGCGGCCCTGCTGCAGATGCAACTGGTGCAGGCCGGTGCACAGGTGGTGGGGCTGGCTGCGAGCGTCGGCGAAGCACTGAGGCTGCTGGAAGAAACCACGCCGGACGTGGCGCTGCTGGACTATCGCCTGGCCCACCAGGAAACCAGTGAGCCGGTCGCGGCGGCGCTGGCCGCCCGCGGCGTGCCCTTCGTGCTCGCGACCGGCATGTCGGCGGAGCAGCTGCCACAGGCCATGCAGTCGGGTGTGCTGCTGGTCAAGCCCTACCTGTCGGCGGAGCTGTCGCAGGCGCTGGCCCGCGCGGTCGGGCATTCCAGCGCCCGCGCCTGATCCAGGCGCGGTGCCCGGACGATCCGGCCGCAGTGCGTGCTCAGGCGGACTCCTCGAAGACGTAACGGATCTCCTCGCGATCGTCGAGGATGCGGTATTGGCTGGCCAGATCGCCAGGTTCCGGATTGAGCCATGCATCGAGGTGCTCGGGCCGGATCGGCACGATGCCGCGATCATGGCCGGCGGCGGAGATATCGGCCGGCGGCGTATCGGTGATGGTCGCAAATGAGAGGAGGCGTCCTTCGGGGCCGTCCCACTCGGACCAGAGGCAGGCTACCAACAGGTCGCGGGGCGGGTCGGGGCGGAACTCAAGGACCACATCTCCCGTCCTGTCATCAGGGGCCGGTGCGCGTCCGCCAACCGCGTGCCGGGACACATGCTCGTAGAAGGCCTGGATGACGACCACGCCATGACGCTGCCCGAAAGCGCCGCGCCAGTAGCCTTCCAGGCTGTCACGGCGGGCGTTGTAACTGCCCGGATAGAGCACGTCGTTGCGCGCGGGCGCATCCGGCAGACGGCACCGGTAGCGCATCGGCTTGATCACCCGTTGCCCGTTCTCGCTCACCATCACCGGCGCGTAGGTGCCGGGGAAAATGCGGTTGTCGCGAGGCAGCAGCTGCACGCGATGCAGGTCGTCGAGCCGGGTCTGCGCGCGATCGATGCGGTTGCCGGCGATGCGCAGCTCGTTGCGCGCCTTCAGTGTGGGACGGGTGGCCAGGGCTGCGATTGCGATGTCGCGGCGTTCGCGCTGCTGGGCCAGCTCGGCTTCCAGCGTGGCCTGCTCCTGTGCATGCCACCGCTGGATCCGGGCCACGATGTCGCGGCCGAGCTCCGTGCGCGCGCCAGCGAAGCCGTCATCCATGGCCTTGGGCGTCCTGGGCTGCTTTTTGCCGGGGTCGTACGCGTACAGCGCGGCGAACTCCTCCAGCGACAGCACGGCACCGAACTCGCGCACCAGCTTGGCGTAGTCGGCCCGGATCAAAGCGGAGTAGCACATGCGATATCTGCCGGGGTGGGTCGCGGCGGCTGCGACGCGGATGCGGCAGGATAGCCTGACACTCAGGGAGATTCCGCATGAACGATCCTGCCCATTGCCATTTCCGTGAAGGCGTGCCCACGGTCGAGGCCTATTGCCAGCTCCGGGCGCTGGCCGGGCTCAGCGCCAAGACCGCCGAAGCGGCTGCACGTGCGCTGCCCAATACCCTGTTCGGTGTCTGCGCCTATCAGGGCAGTGAGCTGGTGGCGATGGGCCGGATCGTCGGCGATGGCGGCTGCCACCTGCAGGTCTGCGATATCGCCGTGCTGCCGCCGTTGCAGGGGCAGGGACTGGGCAAGGAGGTGATGCGGCGTCTGGACGAATGGATGCAGGCCAACCTTCCGCCTTCGGCCTATGTGAGCCTGCTCGCCGATGGCGAGGCACATCGGTTGTATGCGCAGTACGGATTCGCGCCGACGGCGCCAGCCTCGATCGGAATGTATCGACGCTTCTGAAAAGAAAAACCCCGGCCGAAGCCAGGGTTTTCAGAAATTGGCGTCCCCACGGGGATTCGAACCCCGGTCGCCACCGTGAAAGGGTGATGTCCTAGGCCTCTAGACGATGGGGACGCACGAAAACTTCAAGTTGTAGAACCTTCGACGGCCTGATGTCGAAAGTGGTGGAGCCAAGCGGGATCGAACCGCTGACCTCCTGCATGCCATGCAGGCGCTCTCCCAGCTGAGCTATGGCCCCATGAAACCAGGATGCCTGCCGGGAGCAGGGTCCTTCTGAAACTGGCGTCCCCACGGGGATTCGAACCCCGGTCGCCACCGTGAAAGGGTGATGTCCTAGGCCTCTAGACGATGGGGACGCACGAAAAACTTCAAGTTGTAGAACTTTCGACGGCCTAATGTCGAAAGTGGTGGAGCCAAGCGGGATCGAACCGCTGACCTCCTGCATGCCATGCAGGCGCTCTCCCAGCTGAGCTATGGCCCCGTGTTACCGAGCCGCCTATCATACCTGCGTGTTCACGTTTGTGGAAGCCTTTTGAGCTTTTTTCGTTCCGGCGCCCCGCATACGATCCGGGAGACCACCGTGACGCCACAACCTGAATGCCGGTTGGCGGTGAACAAAAAAGACCCGGTTATCGGCCGGGTCCTCGTTGTTCGTGATGAGTGGCGTCCCCACGGGGATTCGAACCCCGGTCGCCACCGTGAAAGGGTGATGTCCTAGGCCTCTAGACGATGGGGACGCAATTCTCATCAATGTTCTTTAGCGACCTTTCGACGGCCTAATGCCGAAAGATTGGTGGAGCCAAGCGGGATCGAACCGCTGACCTCCTGCATGCCATGCAGGCGCTCTCCCAGCTGAGCTATGGCCCCACGTCGCTGAGGAGCGAAATAATAGCGATGCCCCCTGGGGTTGGCAAGCATTTGTTGCACTTTTCTTCACGTCCGCGGCCGGGTGCGCCATCGTTCCGCCGGGTGCCTGGTCACTCGCCGTCTTCGGTCAGCGCCGCCAGGATCGGGCAGTGCACCAGCGCACCGTGGCCAGGGCAGGCCTCGACCAGTTGCGACAGTGCCGCATGCATGCGCTGCAGTTCGTTCATGCGCTGCTCGATGTCGCGCAGGCGCGTCCGTGCGGTGTCACGCACGCTGCCCATGTCGTGCTGGTGCTGGTCGCTCAGTGCGAGCAGTTCAGCGATCTCCTCCAGGCTGAAACCCAGCGCCTTCGCACGGCGGATGAAACGCAGGCGACGCAGGTCCTGCTCGCCGAAGATGCGGTAGCCACCGGCCGAACGTGCCGCGGTGGGCAACAGCTGCTGGCGCTCGTAGTAGCGGACCGTATCGATCGGGACGCCGGCCCGGCGCGCCAGCTGACCAATGTTCATGGCGGAATTCCTCGGGTTTCCGGTCGCCATTCTGAACCCTTGAGTCTGGTCCAGGGTCAATGCGATGTGTGAGATACGCATCCAGTGCACTTTGCAACTTTCTTCATAGCCTCGCCGATGGAGCACTTTCTACCCTGCACCTGAACCGGTCATTCGCTGGCCAGAACCGAGGAGGTGCACCGTGGAGGGAATCAGGAGCGAGGGGTTCGTTGAAGTGGGGGTGGTCGAGTACCCCGGTGGCGACCCGTCGGCAGCATCGGTACTGGCTGAAATGGCACATGTGGCCAACCGCGTGGCGCAGCAGCAGCGGCGCCCGTTCAAGCGGGTGCTGGTGACCCGCTGGATCGTGCCGGCCAGCCGCAGCGGGGTACATCGCATCGCGGGCGCGGACATGCTGGACGCGGCCATTCCCGCGGTGATCGCGGTTCCGGGCCAGGTCAGTTCGACGGCCTCTCTTCGTACCGATGAAATCCTGCTCGACTGGCTCCGTGCGCACTACGACGGCGGCAGTCTGCTGGCGGCCGCGGCGGATGGGGTGAGCGTATTGGCCCGGGCCGGCCTGCTGGCGGGCCGGACCGTGTCGGGTCCGGATCTCAGCCGCCATCCCGGACTCGTGGCGCAGGCTGCCAGCTGGGTACCCAGCGAACGCGCACTGGTGGACGATGGTGATCTGCTGACCGTCGCTGGCGTGCAGGCATGGCGCTTTCTTGGCCTGCGACTGCTGCACCGGCTGTTCGGTCAGGGCGTGGCCAGCGCGGTGGCCACGCAGCTCGCGATCACCGTTCCGGAACCGATCCAGCAGGATCTGGAGCGCTTCAGCGCCAACTTCGCCCATGGGGACCGCGACGTGCTGAAGGCCCAGCGCTGGCTGCACACCACGGCGGCGCGCGGCGCCACGCTTGCTTCGAT
Organism: Stenotrophomonas sp. STEN008; assembly: GCF_056760435.1. Taxonomy (NCBI): domain Bacteria; kingdom Pseudomonadati; phylum Pseudomonadota; class Gammaproteobacteria; order Lysobacterales; family Lysobacteraceae; genus Stenotrophomonas; species Stenotrophomonas sp. STEN008. Next base: position 15,217 of record NZ_JBRRET010000034.1, read on the forward strand.
CTGCGAAGTGGCCGGGCTGGAGCCGCGCACTCTGCAGCGCCGCTTCCTCAGAGCGACCGGGCTGCGTCCGATCGAATACTGCCAGCGACTGCGGGTGGCCAAGGCGCAGACATTGCTGCAGCAGGGGGCGGGTATCGATGAGGTGGCCTGGGGGGTCGGCTATGCCGATCAGAGTGCGTTCCGGCGTCTGTTCCTGCGCATCGTCGGCATGACGCCGGCGAACTATCGACGTCACGTCAGCAACAAGCGCCGCGAACGCCCGCTGCTGCCCTCCGTGGCAGGGAGCCTGCGCGGATTGGCGCCGGCGCCGACGCCGGGCATTCAGATGGGGCGCAGCGCGGCTTGACGATTGACGGTCGGTCGTCGCGCTTGCATCGCAGGCGCGACGCTTCGACCATGCGGTCAGTCGATCGTTGAGTGGGTGGAATGATGTCCAGCGTTGGGCCGGTGCCGATGCCGGTCGTTCTGATTCTGATCTGTGTACTGATTGCGATGACGATCGCCCGGCTCTGGCCCGGTCGCCGTGCGCAGGGACCGCAGCCTTCGGCGGCCGGCATGGTGCTGGATATGCTGCTGGTGGGGCTGCTGTGTGGCCGCATCAGCTTCGTCGCCGTCAATGCGGCGCTGTATCGCGACTCGCCATGGAGCGTTCTGCAGATCACCGATGGCGGATACCACCTGGTCGTCGTGCTGATGGCTGCGTTGGCGTGGGGATTGTGGCGGCTGCGTGGACATCCCGCGCTGCGCCGACCGGTACTGGCAGCAGCGCTGGCAGGTACGCTGCTGTGGGGCGCAGCCACTCACGGCGTGTCCGGGTGGCAGGCGCGGCATATGCCGCTGCCCAGGCTGGAGGTGATGGACCTGCAGGGCCGTGTCATCGATCTGCAGCAGTTCCGCGGGAAACCCGTGGTCGTGAATCTATGGGCAACGTGGTGTGGTCCGTGCCGACGTGAAATGCCCGTGCTGGCAGCCGCGCAGGACGCACATGACGATGTGCGGTTCGTGTTCCTCAATCAGGGAGAAAGTCTGGACGAGGTCCAGGGTTTCATTGCCGGCGAACGCCTGCAGCTGCGCAACGTGCTGCTGGATGACGATGCTGCCGCATCTGCGGCGCTCGGGGTGCAGGCGTATCCTTCCACCCTGTTCTTCGATGCTGAAGGACGCCTGCAGGAGCTGCATCTGGGTGAACTGACCATGGCAGGGCTTGAACACAAACTGCGCCGGCTGCGGTAGCCTGCGCTGGCATCCCACTATGGAGTTCCCATGTCGTTGATTTCCCTGCGCACCGTTCCTGCGGTGCTGTTGCTGCCGGCCCTGCTGGCCTTGGCCGCCTGCAGCCAGGCGCAGACGCCACCGGGCAAGGCAGGAGCTGCGCCGGCAGCCGGTGCGCCGGCCTCCGCCGCCAAGGGGGATCGCCCGGCGGTCCTGAAAGGCATCGAGAAGCATGGTTTCGAGGTCGTCGCCGAGTTCGACGCACCGGGTGGGCTGCGCGGCTTTGCCGGCGTGGTCGGTGGCCAGCAGCCTGCCGCCGCTTACGTGACCGCGGACGGCAAGCACGTGGTGGTAGGCAGTCTGTTCGATGCCGAGGGTAACGATATCGCCGCTGATGCAGTGGAAAAGCTGGTGGCCGCGCCGATGTCGGCCAAGATGTGGAGCAAGCTGGACGCCAGTGCATGGGTGCGGGATGGCAAGGCCGACGCACCGCGCGTGGTCTACACATTCAGTGATGCCAACTGCCCGTACTGCCACAAGTTCTGGGAGGCGGCACGCCCATGGGTGGATGCCGGCAAGGTGCAGCTGCGTCATGTGATGGTCGGTGTGATCCGCGAGGACAGCCCGGCCAAGGCGGCCGCGATTCTGGCCGCACGCGACCCCAGCGCGGCGCTGCTGGAGAACGAGCGCCAGTTCGACCGCGGTGGCATCAAGCCGCTGCCGAACATCAGCCGCGAGATCGCGGGGAAGCTGGATGCCAACCAGGTCCTGATGATCGAGATGGGCTTCCAGGGTACGCCGGGCATCCTGTTCCAGGATGCGCAGGGCCAGGTGCAGCGCCGCTCCGGTCTTCCACAGGGTGCCGATCTGCAGACGGTGCTGGGTCCACGCTGAAAAGCGATCCTGCATGCAGGCTGTCATCGACAGGCCCGCGCGGAGACGTGCGGGCCTGCTGCGTTCGTACGGCCATAACGGTGTGAACGGCTGCGCAGTGCTTGCTCGCCGTCACGTCTGAATCGTGACTGAGATCAAGCATCGTGCCTTGATTCCAATCAAGGCCAAAAACGACGTGCGCACTAGCCTGTGACGCATGAAATACAGCGATATCGCTTCTGCACTGCTGCACACGCAGGGCTCTACCCAGAGCATGCCTGCATCGCAATTCACGACACTCTCACTCTGCGCTTGCTACCCAGACTGCTCCGGTCGCTGCCTCATCGGCGGTACGAACCTGCCGGCGACCGTCTGTCTTAATCGCAGTATCCGTATTTCCAGCAACGGCGGAGCGAAGCCAGGACGGCGCACGCGTGCGGTCCGGCATCGCGTGGCGAGTGTTCGTGCACGGGGGATGCAATGCGCATGGCAGTACTGAGTCTTGCCTGCCTGGCCGCGCTGGCCGCTGCGCCGCTGCAGGCGCAGGCGGTTGCCGACGACGACGCGCAGGCGCTGCGCCGTGAGATTGCGGCGATGCGACAGGCCCTGGAAGGCATGCAGCAACGCCTGGACCAGCTCGAGCGGCATGATGCGGGCGTCGTGCCTGCTGCTACGGCTACGCCCGTGTCCCCAGCTCCGGCGACGACGGCCGCCACATTGCAGCCCACCCGCGTGCCCGGCGTGGCGCAACCGGTGCTGCCGGCGCGCGAATCAGTGGCGGACCCGTCGACGGCCGCCTCGCGTCCAGACAACGCTGCCAGCCCCACCGACGCGGATCTGAAAGGCTTCTTCGCCATCCCCGGAACCGACACGGTCATCCGCATCGGCGGCTATGCCAAGCTCGATGCCATCGCCGACTCGCGCCGGGCGGGGGACGAGGACCAGTTCATCCCTTCATCGATGCCGGTAGGGGACAGCCATCGCGATGTTTCCAACTTCAACATCCACGCCAAGCAGACGCGGTTCAGCTTCGAGGCGCGCCGGCCGACCACGCATGGCAACCTGCGCTTCTATCTGGAGAATGATTTCTTCGGCAGCAGCGATGTATACCAGTTCCGCCTGCGCCACGCCTATGGGCAGCTTGGCAATACCTATGCCGGTTATGGCTACTCCAGCTTCATGGATGCCGACAGCCTGCCCGATACGCTGGATTTCGCAGGCCCGGGAGGTGCTGGCTACCTGCTGGTGGCCGGCATCCACCACAGTTTCGCGCTGGGCAAGGGAAGCACGCTGACGATCGCCGCCGAAGACCCGGAGACGGAACTGGCCGGGGCCAGCGAGACGCTGGCGGCGGTGAACCGGCTGCCGGATGTCACGGTAACCGCGCGCATGGAGCGCGATTGGGGCCACCTGCAGATGGGTGCGGTGGCCCGCAGTCTGGCCTATGACGGCCAGGACCAGCGCGACCGGCGCATCGCCGGCGGCCTGCAGCTCAGCGGTTCTGCTTCCGTGGGCGCGCGCGACCTGCTGCTGTTCGGCGTGCTGGGCGGCCGCGGCCTGAGCCGCTACACCGCTGATCTGACCGGCTCCGGCCTGGATGCCGTGGTGGATGCGGACGGTCGCCTGGAGGCACTGGATCTGCACGGCGGCTTCGTCGGTTACACCCATTACTGGTCCGATCTGTGGCGCTCGAATCTGATTTTCGGACAGCTCACGCTGGAGCGGAACGCCGCTCTTGCCAGTGACGCGTTCCGGCAAAGCCGTTACGGCGTCTTCAACCTGATCTGGAGCCCCGCGCCCTCGTGGACGATGGGCATGGAGCTGCTTTACGGCCGCCTGCAGCAGCAGGACGGTGCACGCGGCGACACAGTAAGAGTGCAGGGCAGCCTGCAGTACAACTTCATCAAATAGGCGCCAGCGGCAGCACGCCAGCGCAGCCAACCCCCATGCCCGGCGCAACCGGGCTGATGCCGGTACAGGAGATTGTCATGGCAGAAGCAAAGAAGATCGGTGTGGTGGGAGCCACCTTCCTCGTCGCGGGCAACATGATGGGCTCAGGCGTATTCCTCTTGCCCTCCAGCCTGGCCAAGATCGGTACCGCCTCGATCTGGGGCTGGCTGATCACCACGGCGGGTGCGCTGCTGTTGGCGTTCGTGTTCGCCAAACTGGGCAAGCTGGCCCCGAAGGCCGGCGGCCCCTATGCCTATGCGCGCGACTGGTTCGGCCCCTACATGGGCTTCCAGACCAATACCATCTACTGGTTCGCCAACTGGATCGGCAATGTCGCCATCCCGATCGCGGCGGTGGGTTACTTCAGCTACTTCTTCCCGATCCTGTCCGAGCCGCTGGTGCGCTGCATCGCGGTCCTGGTGCTGGTGTGGGCGCTGAGTTTCGCCAATGTGATCGGTCCGGCCTTCGTCAGCCGCGTGCAGACCGTCACCACCAGCTTCGCGCTGGTGCCGATCCTGGGCATCGCCATCTTCGGCTGGTTCTTCTTCGATGCCGACATCTTCAAAGGGGCCTACAACGTCTCCGGTGAATCCAACTTCGGTGCGATCTCCAGTGCAGCCGCGCTGACGCTGTGGGCGTTCATCGGCGTGGAGTCAGCGTCGGTGACCGCCGGCGTGGTCGAGAACCCGGAGAAGAATGTCGCGCGCGCTACGCTGGCCGGCGTGTTCCTTGCGGCCATCGCCTACATCGCCAGTTCGTCGGTGATCATGGGCATGGTCCCCAACGGTGAACTGCAGACTTCGGACGCGCCGTTCGCCTTGGCGGCGGCCAAGGCCGTGGGGGGGTGGGGCGGTGCGCTGGTCAGCCTGTGCGCGTTCATCGGTGCGGCCGGCTCGCTCGGTGGCTGGATCCTGCTGACCGCACAGAGCGCGAAGGCCGCATCGGATGATGGCCTGTTCCCGAGCATCTTCAGCAAAACCAACAAGGATGACGTGCCGGTCAAGGGCGTGCTGATCGTGGCGGTGCTGATGACGCTGGCCGTGCTGGTCACTTCCACCTCGGAAACGGCATCCGCGCAGTTCGATGTGATCACCTCGGCCGCGGTGGTGCTGACCCTGCTGCCCTACATCTATTCCTGCGTGGCCTGCTACTTCGTGGTCGAACGCTCGCACACCCTGGTGCATACCGGCGCGTTCTGGACCTTGACCAGCCTCACCGTCGTGTACTGCCTGTGGGCGATCTATGGCTCGTCGGGAACGATCGTGCAGTACGCCTTCCTGTTCGTCCTGTTCATCACCGTGTTCTATCCCTTCTTCAGCGAGGAGCGCCGCCAGCAGCGGCAGCGTGCCCGCGAGGCGGCGGCGATTTCTGCCGGCGCGCAGCATTCCTGATTCGGACAAGGAGAAACAACGTGTATTTCAAGTCATTGGACTATCCGGTCATAGTCATCGACGGTGATTACGACTCACCACGCATCGGCGGCATCCTGATCCGCGCTCTGGTGGAAGAGCTGCGCAGCAACGACCAGCGCGTGCTGTGCGGGTTGAACCTGGATGATGCCCGTGCAGGAGCACGCACCTATGTTGCGGCGTCGGCCGTGCTGATATCGATCGATGGAAGCGAGGAAGTCGATGGCGAGTTCCAGCGCCTGACCGCGTTCCTGCGCGAGCAGAGTGCGCGCCGCGCGAACCTGCCGGTCTTCCTGTATGGCGAGCGCCGTACCATCGAGAAGGTACCGAGCAAGCTGCTCAAGTACATCCACGGCTTCATCTTCCTGTTCGAGGACACCAAGAACTTCATCTCCCGGCAGGTGATGCGGGCCGCTGAAGACTACATGCAGCACCTGCTGCCGCCGTTCTTCAAGGCACTGATCCATCATGCCGCCGAGTCGAACTACTCCTGGCATACGCCCGGCCACGCCGGTGGCGTGGCCTTCACCAAATCGCCGGTTGGCCGTGCATTCCACCAGTTCTATGGCGAGAACACGCTGCGCAGCGATCTGTCGATCTCGGTGCCGGAGCTGGGATCGCTGCTGGACCACACCGGGCCGATCAAGGACGCCGAGAACGAAGCGGCCCGCAACTTCGGCGCCGACCATACGTTCTTCGTGACCAATGGCACCTCCACGGCCAACAAGATCGTATGGCACGGCACGGTGGCGCGGGGCGATGTGGTGTTCGTCGACCGCAACTGCCACAAGTCGCTCCTGCATGCGCTGATCATGACGGGCGCGGTACCCGTGTACTTCACGCCCAGCCGCAACGCGCACGGCATCATCGGCCCGATCAGCCTGGACCAGTTCACTCCGGAATCGCTGCAGCAGCGCATCGCCGCGAACCCGCTGGCGAGCAAGGCATACACGGCGGGCTCCAAGCCGCGTATCGCCGTGGTCACCAACTCCACCTACGATGGCCTGTGCTACAACGCCGAGAAGATCGCCGACGAGATCGGCAGTGCGGTGGACTTTCTGCACTTCGATGAGGCCTGGTATGCCTACGCCGCATTCCATCCCTTCTACGAGAACCACTACGGCATGGCCAAGGGCAAGCCGCGCGAGCAGGATGCGATCATCTTCACCACGCACTCCACCCATAAGCTGCTTGCCGCGTTCTCGCAGGCCTCGATGATCCATGTGCGCAACTCGGCACAGCGCAATCTGGATGCGGAGCGTTTCAACGAATCATTCATGATGCACACCTCCACCAGCCCGCATTACGGCGTGATCGCTGCCTGTGATGTCGCGTCGAAGATGATGGAGGGCGAGGCCGGTCGCTCGCTGGTGCAGGAGATGCACGACGAGGCGATCGCATTCCGGCGCGCCATGCTGCATGTGCGCGACGATCTCGGCCGTGATGATTGGTGGTTCAGCGTGTGGCAGCCGACCAAGGTCGAGCGCAGCCTTGACAAGGGCGACACGCCGGCGCCGATGGTGGCCAAGCGGGAGGAGTGGTACCTGCAGCCGGATGGGCACTGGCATGGTTTCGAGAATCTGGTGGACGACTATGTACTGATCGATCCCATCAAGGTGACCCTGCTGACCCCCGGCCTGTCGATGGATGGCGGAATGGGCCGGCTGGGCATTCCAGCGGCGGTGCTGAGCAAGTTCCTGTGGGGTCGTGGCATCACTGTGGAGAAGACCAACCTCTACTCGGTGCTGTTCCTGTTCTCGATGGGGATCACCAAGGGCAAGTGGAGCACGCTGGTCACCGAGCTGATGGCGTTCAAGGAGCTGTATGACCGCAACGCCCCCCTGAGCCAGGCGCTGCCGACGCTGGCGGCGGACTATCCCGTTGCCTACGCCGGCTGGGGACTGCGTGACCTCTGCGATGCGCTGCACGCCTTCAACCAGGAGTTCGCAGTGGCCCGGGTGATGCGCGAGATGTACGTGGACCTGCCGACGCCGGTGATGACCCCGGCCGATGCCTACAACCATCTGGTGAAGGGGGAAATCGAACGGGTGGACATCGAACAGCTCAGTGGCCGCATCGCGGCGACCATGCTGGTGCCGTACCCGCCCGGCATTCCCACCATCATGCCGGGCGAGCGCTTCGGTGCCAGCGATGAGCCCATCATCGAGTCGCTGCGCATCGCACGCGAGCAGAATGCGCGCTTCCCGGGCTTCGAGTCGGACGTGCACGGACTGATCATCGAGCACGACGGCGAGACCGTTTCGTACAAGGTGGAAGTGCTGAAGGCCTGAGCCGTTCCCTGGTCCTCCGCACGCAACGCGGTGCGGAGGACTGCCGGGCGGCGAACCCGGTGCACGGGCACGCCGATTCCGCTGCTGCGTCATGCTGTTGGAGATCGAAGCGTAAGCGTACAGCGCCTAGCGCAGGTAGTACTCCACGGGCACCACCAGTTCCTGCGGTGCCTTCATTTCGTCGGGAATGCGTGGCAGCGGCTGTGCGCGGCGGAAGGTCTGCAGCGCCGCGTCATCGAGCAGGGACTGGCCGCTGGACTGCTCCAGGCGCAGCGCCAGAAGGCGTCCGTCGCGGTCGATGCTGGCGCGGACCCAGCTGGTGCCCTGCTGGCGCCGCGATCTAGCGCTGGAGGGGTAGTAGCGGTATCGCTCCAGTCGTGCCATCAGCCGCGCTTCCCACTGGTCGCTGGCAGCGCCGGCCTGGACGTCCGCGGGTTGGGCGTCCGGAGCAGGCGGCGCGGCCGTGATCGATGCCGATGCGGGACGGGCATCGGCCGCGGCCGCAGGTGGGGCGACCTGCGTGGGTTGCCGGCCGGCGCCGGCGATCTCGCTGGCGGCCAGTTCGCCTTCACGCGCGTGGGTCGGCGCGGGTGGCGGCGGCGATTTCCGTGGCTGCGCGGCGCGCGCCTGTTGCGCCTGGCTGGGCTGTTCGGCCTGGCGTTCCTCCACAGGCTGTGGCGGTGCAGCCGGCGCAAGCAGGCGCAGGCTGATGCGCACATCCTGCTCTGGCGGCGGCAGCGTAGGCGGGGCTGCCACCCAGTGCACGAGCAGCAGCAGCGGCAGCAGGTGGATCCCGACGGTGATCGCCATTGCCTGCCAGTGTTGCCTGCGTTCACTCATCTGCGATCACCCACAGCAGGTCGGCGTCGCTGGCGTCGATGGCTTCTTCCGCCGATGCCAGAGCGACCACCAGCGCAGGCGCGGATGCGGGCAGATAGCCCGGTACGCCGGTGCCGCGCAGCACATGCCAGCGGCCGGCAACCAGCAGCGCGGGTGTCTGTGCGGCCGCCAGTACCTGCGCCATACGCGAATCGCGGGCCTGCTGAACGGCCAGCATGCCTTCCAGCAGCGGTGCGGCGTCGGCGTGCTGGGCCAGCACTACGTTCGACAGGCGGTGGCGTGCGCCAGGCACCGGGAAGCGCGCCGGTGCCGACGAAGCGAGCAGCGCGTCGACCTCCGCACGCGAGAGGTTGCCACCGTGCAGGGCGATGCCTGCAGCGGTGGCATCCTGCACCAGTCCGCCATAGGCCGACCACGGCCAACGGGGGTCCCAGCCCAGCAGTTCCTGCAGGTGTTGCCCGTCGGCACGGTTGCCCTTGTCCAGCCAGCGCTGCACGCGCTGCAGGCGGGGCTGGCGTTCACTGCCGATCATCTCCAGGACCAGCGCACCCTGTGGTCGCTGCTGGTGCAGGGCCTGCAACAGCCAGCGTTCGGCGGCATGGTCGGTGGCGACGTCATGGCGTTCCCCCAGCAACAGGTGCCGGGCGGCGGCGACGCGCTGCACAAACGCCGCTTCCTGCAACGGCCGGCCGCTGGCCAGGTCGATCACCGTGCCGGGCATCGACTGGGCCTGCCCGGTCGCCAGCACGGCAAGCAGGCACAGCGGCAACCAGCGTCGGCTAGAACGCCACGTTGACGCCCATCGAGACGGTGCGGCCGCGGCCGTTGCCGCGGTCCAGGATCGGGCTGAAGATGCTGTCGATCGAGGCATTGTTGTCATAGGCTTTGTTTTGCAGGTTTTCGATGTTCAGCCATACGGTGGTGCTGGCCTGTGGCTTGAAGCTGGCGTAGAAGTCCAGCAGCACACCCGTGCCGCGGGTCTTGCGGGTCTGGAAGAAGTCGTAGCCTTCCTCGGTGGGGCCGGAGTATTCGGCGCGCACGCCGGCCTGCACGCGCTGCTGCCACCAGCGACCGCCGACGTCCAGCGTCCAGTAGCGGTCGGGAAGCGCGGTGATGTCTTCCAGGTTGACGAACTCGATGGTGGGCGCGCTGGTGTGTGATCGTGTCCAGCTCAGCGTCGCGTGATAGTGCTCGCTGGCGTAGTGGGCCTCCAGCTCGATGCCACGCATGCGCACCACGCCCGGGTCGTTCATCCAGCGGGTGGTGACGCTGAAGTCGTCCACATCCAGCGCATCGGTCCAGGCCGAAAGCTGCGGGTCGCTGTCGATCGGTACCACGACGGGCTCGATTTCCGGTGGATGCACGATCAGCAGGTACTGCGGCTTGATGTAGTCGCGGATGCGGTTGTCGAAGCGGGTTACCCGCAACTGGGCCAGGTCGCCGTCGCGCAGCAGCGAGTCGGTGCTGAGATTGGCGCCGAACTGCAGGTTGCGCGATCGTTCGCGGCGCAGGAATGGATTGGCGCCTACGCCATCGGCATCGCTCATGCCTTCCAGCGGAATCTTCTCGAAGAACATCTCCTGCACGCGTGGCGGCCGCGATGTTCGCGAGGCCTCGGCGTACAGCTGCAGCCAGTCGGTTGCCTGCAACGAAACCGAGAGGCTGGGACTGAGTGCATGTTGGCGGCGGCGGATGTCGATGCCCCCGCCGTTGATCCGGGTGCACTGGCCCGGCACATCCGAACAGGCCGGGATGTGCCCGCGGATGCCGTAGCGATCCTGGCGCAGCCCGGTGGTCAGTGCGTAGATGCCGTACTGCAGTTCGAGCGTACTGAACACGCTGTCCAGCTGGCTGCGCCCCTGCGGGTTGGCGCCGCGCAGGGTGGGCGTATCAGCAACGAAAATGTCCGACTGGTGCTTGAGGCCTGTGTTCCAGCGTGCCTGCAACGAGCCGATCTCGAAGCGGCTGGTGTTGTCGATGTTCCAGCTGCTCAGGCTGCTGTGGGTACGCCGGCCGATGTAGCTGGACACTTCCACCGGCGGATAGAACAGCCGCGTCTTGTTGGCGGCGAAGCTGGCGCGCAGATCGATCCAGGGCGTGTAGGGCGTGTAGTGATAGCTGGCGCGCTGGTTGCGTGCCGAAATCTGCCACGGGTAGTTGTGATAGAAGTCGTTCTCGTAGCGCATGTGGCTCAGGTCCAGCCGGTGCAGCTCACTGGGTTGCAGGCGGGCCTTGAGCAGCCAGCTTCTGGGGTGCTGGCTGCCCGGGTCGGCGCTGTTCTTCTGCCCGTTGGCGGTCGCGTACTCGCTGCTGCGGCTGCTGCTGGCCGCCGCAAGCAGGCCGAACTGACGGTCACCGCCTTCCTCGCTGTGGCGCCAGGCGCCGGCGAAGGTGCGGCCACTGCCATAGCCGTTGTCGCCGTGCCGGTAGCCGGCGCGCAGGCCCCAGTCGCGGCTCTCACCCAGCAGGTCATCGATATCCAGCGTGCGGAAGTTGGCGGTACCGGCCAGGGTGCCAGCGCCATCGCCGCCAGCGACGGCACCGCGCTGCACATCCACCCCGGCCAGCAGGAATGGATCGACATAGGCGAACGGGCCGCCGGAGCCGTGCCCGGCGTTGTTGCGGAAGGTCTGGGTGACACCGTCGATCATCGTGTTGACGCGGCCGGCGCCGGTCATGCCACGGATGTTGACCTGGAGGCCGGGCTGGCTGCGCGAGTGGAAGCTGTGCGTGCCGGGCATCGAGCGCAGCAGGCTGTTGCCCTCCTGGCGTTCGGCCATCGCCACGCGTTCGCTGCCAACGGCTGGCGCGAAGCCATCGCGGGTGGCGGGGACGTACTGGCTGGCGCCGGTGCCGGGCGCATGGCCCTGTGCAGGAGTGCCCTGCACGCGCAACGGACCGGTGCGGCGGCTGCCATCGCTGGACTCGGCAGGCGCCGGCTCGAGGGTGGCACGCCGTGCGTCGATGAAGCGGGGCCGCAGGCCGGTGCCGGCCAACAATTGTGACAGCGCCTGCCTGTCGTCGAAGTTGCCGCGCAGGGCGGGCGCCATCTGGCGCTGGGGCAGCGCGCCACCGATTACAAGATCGATGCCGGTGAGCCGGCTGTAGGCATCCAGTGCGCCGGCCAGCGGCTGTGCAGGCAGGTCGTAGTGGCGGGTTGCGGTCTGTGCCTGGGCATGGCCGGACAGGAATGGAACCGGGCTGGCGCAGGCCAGCGACAAGGCCAGGACAAGGGGGCGGTGGGACAGCATCGAGGTCTCCAGGGAGTGACGCAGAGCGTCGTCAGCCTGGGAAGACGCACGGGCAGGGACGATGTCAGGGTGCATGGCCGGTGCCGTGCGTTGATGACAGCCACAGCTGCAGTCCGGGACCGATGCGCAGCACGCGGACCTGCAATTGCCGGGCGAGCTGGTCGCGGGTGCCGGTGGCGCCGGTGGCATTGCCCAGCACGGTGACCCGCTGCTGGCGCAGGTGCGCGCCCATGATCCAGGTGTGCCCACCGTCCCAGCGGTCCAGCCCCCGGGCGACATCCTCCAATGGTGCCGATACCCAGTGCAGGCGCCGCTCGCGCCAGGCGAGCACGCCTGCCGGTGCGGCCGACGGGGGGCCGGGTGTCTGGCCATCGAAGCGCAGTTGTTCGCCCTGGCTTGCCTCTCCGCTGCCGCTGCCGCTGTCCACCCGCACCTGGTGTTCGGTGACGGTCACCACGCTGCTGCCGTTCTGCACGGCGACATCGAATGCGGTGCCCAGCGCGGTGACCCTGCCATGCGGCGTGCGCACCTGGAACGGCCGGTCGGCATCGGCGGCAACCTGGAACCAGGCCTGCCCCTTCTTGAGCTGCAGCTGCCGGCGCTGTCCGTCGATGCGGACGCGCACCTCGCTGCCCGGAGAAAGCACGACGCGCGAACCGTCCTGCAAGGGTGTCTCGCGGATCTCGCCGACGGTGGTGCGCAGCACCAGTTCTGTCGGCGGTGCGTCCTGGCGGAGCGACAGGCCCAGCACGCACAGCAGCAGGGCGCCGATGCCCGCCTCGCGCAGGGCGCGCCGGCGGTGACGCTGCTGCTGGCGTTGCAGGCTGGGCAGGCCGGCACCGGCCTGCCACAGCTGCTGCAGGTGCAGGTACTGTGCTGCATGGCGCGGGTCTGCCTGATACCAGTGGGCGAACGCGCGCTCGTCGCGCGTACCGTCATGGCCGTCGAGCCACCAGCGTGCGGCTTCGCGTGCGATCGTGTCCTGGCTCATGGGCCGGGCACCTGTTGCAGCGCGACCAGCGCGCGCAGCAGGTGTCCATGCACGGTCTGCCGGCTGATGCCGAGCTGGCGACCGATTTCGGCCAAGGCCATCTGTTCGACCCGGGCCAGCAGGAACACCTGCCGCGAGCGCGGCGGCAGGGCGGCGATGATCGCGTCCAGGTGACGCAGTTGTTCGAGATCGAGCAGGCGTTGTTCCGGCAGGGGCGCCGGATCGGCGAGAGTGGTCAGAGATGCTTCGTCCAGCGGGTCTTCCCGGCGGCGCTGGCGTTGCCGGTAATGGTCGGCGATCAGGTTGTGGGCGACGCGGTACAGGTAGGCGCGGCCATTGCTGAGCAGGCCACTGGCGGCGACCTTGACGACACGCAGCCAGGTCTCCTGGACGACGTCATCGGCATCGCTGCGTTGCGGGAGTTTGCGGCGGACGTGGGCGTGCAGCGGCCGGTAATGGGCGGCGCACAGATGCGCGACATCCGTCGGTTCGACAGGCGTGGACACGGGGCGGGCTACAACTGGGAAAGGGAACAGCCCGCGGCGGCAAGGGCAGCGTCTGCACCTTACAGTAAAAGAGAATCATTTGCATCCATGGTGACGGTGCATCGAAGGCGAGCGGGCCGGCAGCGCGCTCTGCGTCAGAGGTCGCGGTACTGGATCTGTGCAGCGAGCACACGCAGGCCTTCGGCATTGCTGGACAGGATGCGTTCCTCGCCAATGCCCTTCTGGCGTTGCAGCTGGAATCCCGCTGCGTTGGGCAGGTGCGCGGCGATGGTCTCCAGGCGTTGCAGCGCATCTGCCCCTTGGCAGTCGAAATGACCCCAGTAGGCGCCGTGACGGTGGACCAGCAGGCGGTAGTTCATCGTGCGTTCTCCGGTAGTTCCTGCAGCCAGTGGTTGAACATCGCAGTCGCGGCTGCGGCCAGCGGGGCGCCATAGCGGCGTGCCTGCGCGCGAAGACCATTCGGGTCGATGCCCGCCTGGGCCAGCTCGAGCGTGTGGCCGATCAGCCACCGTTCGAACTGCCGCGCGTCCAGTTCCGGGTGGCACTGCAGGGCCAGTGCATGCTTGCCGATGGAAAAGGCCTGGTGGCGGCAGGCGGGTGTGCTGGCAAGACGGTGCGCACCGTCCGGGAGTTCGAAGGCTTCGCCATGCCAATGCAGCACAGGAATGCCCTGCAATGCCAGCAGGGGAGAACGCTGGCCCTCGTCGGTCAGCAGCAGTGGCGCGAATCCGATTTCCTTGCCTCCGCTGGGCGCCACCTCCGCCCCCAGCGCACGTGCCATCAGCTGCGCACCCAGGCAGATGCCGAGGGTCGGCCGCTGCAGGTGCAGGCGCCGTTGCAACAGCGCGATGCTGTCAGCCAGGAAGGGGTAGAGCAGGCCATCGTTGACGCTGACCGGGCCTCCCAGTACGACCAGCAGATCAGCCGCTTCGGCCGCGTCAAGCGCATCGATGCCGGCCTGCAGCACGTGCAGCTGCCAGCCCTGGGCCAACAGCAGCGGCTGCAGCGTGCCGAGGTCTTCGAAGGCGATGTGTTGCAGGACGACTGCGTGCTTCATGCGGCCCCTCCACGGGTGGGCCAGTAGGCGCTGTCCGGTGTCGCGCGTGCTCCGAAGATGGCCTGGCCGACGCGGACCACGGTGGCGCCCTCCTCGATGGCGACCTCGAAGTCGCCGGACATGCCCATCGACAGCTGCGACAGGTCGATGCCGGTCGGCGCGCTGCGCTGCAGCTGGTCGCGCAGCGTGCGCAGGCGGACGAAGCAGGCGCGTACGCGTTCCACCTCCGGAGTGAAGATGGCCAGGGTCATCAATCCGCGTACGCGCAGGCGGTCGAACATGGGCAGCTGCTGCACGAAAGCGTCGACGGCGCCGGGCTCCAGGCCGTACTTGCTGGGTTCGGCGGAGGTGTTGACCTGCACGAACACGTCCAGAGTGCGGTCCTCAAGCAGCAGGCGCTGCTGCAGCGCTTCGGCCACGCGCAGGCTGTCCAGCGCCTGGAATTCACTGGCGAAGTGCGCCACATGGCGGGCCTTGTTGGTCTGCAGGTGGCCGATCACCGACCAGCGCACGCCAAGGTCGGCCATCGACTCGGCCTTGCGCTGTGCCTCCTGCACCTTGTTCTCACCCAGCTCATGGCAGCCGGCAGCCACGGCCATGCGGATGCGCGCCTCATCCACGGTCTTGCTGACCGGCAGCAGGCGCACGCTCTGCGGGTCGCGGCCCGCGCGGGCACTGGCCCGCGCGATGCGCTGGCGCACCGTGAGCAGGTTGCGGGCGATCTGTTCGACGGACTGGGCGACAGGCCAGTCGGCGGCGGCAAGGGGCATGCGTGCACCTCCAATGCAGGGTGGCCAGGGTGGGATACACTGGCACAGGACAAGATTTATTTTGGCATAGGACAAAATGAAAATCACCGGGCACAGTGCCGAATCGATCTTCGACAGCATCCGCGAGGGCATCGGCGACGGGCGGCTGACCGCCGGCAGCGTGCTGCCGCCGGTACGCGAGCTGGCCGAGCGGCTGGGCGTCAACCGCAACACGGTGGCGGCCGCGTACAAGCGGCTGGACGCGGCGGGCCTGGCCAGTACGGGGGGGCGGCGCGGTACCACGGTGCGTGGCGTGCCGGCCCCCGTCGCGCGCGAAGGCAGTCCGCCGGGGCTGGCGCTGCACGATCTGGCAGGTGGCAATCCGGACCCACGGCTGTTGCCGAGCCTGCGCCTGGCACCGGCGCCACCTCGGCTGTATGGCGTGGGTACGGTCGACCCGCGCATGCAGCGGTTGGCACGTGCGTCGCTGGATGCCGATTGTCCGCAGGGCTACGCCCTGGAGCTGAGCCACGGTGCCGTCGATGGCATCGAACGCCTGCTGGCTGCCTGGCTGCTGCCCGGCGACCGCATCGCTGTAGAGGATCCCTGCTTCCTTGGCAGCCTCAACGTGCTCAATGCCGCTGGCCACACGCCGCTGTCCGTGGCGGTGGACACGCATGGGATGCAGGTGGCGTCGCTGCGGCGGGCGCTGGAGGCTGGCGCACGCGCGGTACTGCTGACGCCGCGCGCACACAATCCTACCGGCGCCAGCCTGGATGCGAAGCGGGCGCGGGCACTGCGCCAGCTGCTGGCCGGCTACCCGCAGGTGGCGGTGCTGATCGACGATCATTACGCGTTGCTCTCGCAGCAGGCCTACCACTCGGTGCTGCCCGTCGATGGCCGGCGCTGGGCACTGCTGCGCTCGCTGTCCAAGCCGTTGGGCCCGGATCTGCGCCTGGCATGGCTGGCCTGCGATGAAGAAACCGCAGTACGGCTGCGCCTGCGGCTGGCAGCGGGAACCGGCTGGGTCAGCCACCTGCTGCAGGACGCGGCGGTCTCGGTGCTGGAATCAGCCCCGCAGCGGGCGAAGATCGCTTCGGCCGGCGTGCGTTACCAGCAGCGGTTGCAGTCGCTGCAGATGCTGCTGCAGGCGCGGGGCGTTCAGCAGGCCGTGCCGATGGAGGGGTTGAACCTTTGGTTGCCGCTGCCGGATGACAGCCGCCCGCAGGTACTGGCGCTGGCCGCCCGCGGCTGGCATGTGCGTGCCGGCGAAGTGTTCGCGGTTTCCGCCCCCGGCCATGGCCTGCGCATCACCTGTGCGGCGCTGGGAACACCGCAGCAGCGACAGCTGGCCGATGACCTGGCGACCGTGCTGGGATGATGAACCCGCGTCCTTCAGGGCGCGGCACTGACGCCGGGGCGCACGTAGTAGGACTGCCCGCTGTCATCCACGAACATCAACTCCGGCTTGCCCTGCCAGGAGGTGAGCATCGCGCCGGTGTTGTTCTGGTGTTTGACCATCAGGCTGGCGCCGCGGTCGGGGTTGGCGACCACCTTGAACACTTCGGTGGTGCCGGCTGCATCGTCAAGCGTCAGCAGGGCTTCGCCACCGTGGTCGGTCGTGCCGTAGCCGCCGCGTTCGGAGCCGTCCGGACCCAGCAGAACCAGGCCGGACAGGGCGCTGGCACGTGTTCCCTGCACCTGGCCGCGACTGCGCGGGTCGGGCACCGGGGCGCCCAGGATCACCCGCGCCTGACCGGCGTCATCGTGGATGACCAGGCCCCGGGCTTCGATCACCCGCTGCGGCGATTGGCTGCGATGCAGGCTCCAGGCAGTCCAGCCGGAAACGAGCAGGGCGAGGGTGGAGACCAGCAGCGTGGTCAGCGTGAGTGCACGGGGCATCGGATCGTCCTTCCTTGGATGTGCCGACGATAACGGAAGCGGGCCGCCCATGACCAGTTCGCTGTGTGATGCGGTGTGTCCTCAGTGGAAGTCGCGGCTTCGGCTGCGCAGGCCCTGCAGCAGTTCATCCAGGCAGTGCATGCGTTGCACGATCACATGCTGCACGCCATCGACACGCTCCAGGCGGCCGTCGATCTGCATCAACTGGGTATCGACCAGTACACGGTGCTGCCGGTCGGCCAGGTGCCGCCAGACCACGGCATTGACCATGCCGGTTTCATCTTCCAGGGTAAGGAAGGTGACGCCGCTGGCGGTCTGGGGACGCTGGCGCATGCGTACCAGCCCGGCGATGCGTACGCGGCGGCCATGGCCGTGGCCGGCCAGTTGTGCGGCGTCGAGGCAGCCGCGGCTGCGCAGCTGCGTGCGCAGGAATGACATGGGATGGCGACCCAGGGTAGTGCCGATGCTGCGGTAGTCGGCCTGCATGTCTTCCCACGCACTGGGCAACGGCAATGGCACGCGTGCTTCAGCGGTGGTGCGGGCCTGATCGAACAGCGGCAGGCGGTTTTCCACGCCGGAGACATCCCAGCGCGCACGATGACGATGCCCGCTGAGGCCGCGCAGCGCGCCGGCATCGGCCAGCAGGCCCTGATGGCGCCGGTCCAGGACGGTGCGCTGGCACAGATCGCCGACATCGTCGAATGGCCGTCGCGCGCGTTCGCGCATGATGGCCTGTGCCACCTGTTCGTTGCAGCCATCGACCAGGCGCAGGCCCAGCCGGATCGCCGCGGGACCCCTGCTGAAATCCAGCGTGCAGTCCCAGTCGCTGTGGCGCACGTCCACCGGCAGCACGATGATGCCGTGCCGGCGCGCATCCTGCAGCAGCTGGTCGGGGCTGTAGAACCCCAGTGGCTGGCTGTTGATCAGGCTGGCGGTGAACGCGGCCGGATGATGGCACTTCAGCCAGCAGCTGTTATAGGTCAGCAGGGCGAAGCTGGCGGCGTGGCTTTCCGGGAAGCCGTAATCGCCGAAGCCCTTGATCTGCTCGAACAGGTGCTCGCCGTATTCGCGACTGAAGCCGTTCTCCAGCATGCCGGCCAACAGCTTCTCGCGATGCGGCTCCAGCCCGCCGCGGCGCTTCCAGGCCGCCATCGAACGGCGCAGGGCATCGGCCTCGCCCGGGGTATAACCGGCCGCATCCACCGCCAGCTGCATCACCTGTTCCTGGAACAATGGCACGCCCAGCGTACGTGCGAACACGCGTTCCAGCCGCGGTGGGTAGAGCGGATTGTGTGGATCGTTCAGTGCATCAGGGCCGTGCTCGCGCAGGATACGCCGCCGCTCCAGATAGGGATGCACCATGTCGCCCTGGATCGGACCGGGCCGCACGATCGCGACTTCGATCACCAGGTCATAGAACGTGCGCGGCTGCATGCGCGGCAGCATCGCCATCTGCGCGCGCGATTCGATCTGGAACACGCCGATGGTGTCGGCGGCGCAGATCATGTCGAAGGTCTTCGCATCCTTGGGCGGGATCGCATCCATGCGTCCTTCGTGCAGGCCATGCTGCTTCAGCATTGCCAGGCATTTGCGGATGGCGGTGAGCATGCCCAGCGCCAGGCAGTCGACCTTCATCAGGCCGGTGGCATCCAGATCGTCCTTGTCCCACTGGATGACGGTGCGGTCGGCCATCGCTGCGTTCTCCACCGGCACCAGCGTCGACAGCGGGTGTTCGGAAATCACGAAACCGCCCGGATGCTGCGACAGGTGGCGCGGGAAGTCGATCAGCTCGGCGGTCAATGACAGCAGTCGCCGCATCAGCGGCGTCTCCGGGTCGAAGCCGCGCTCGCGCAGGGTTTCCGGCAGCGGAATGTTGCCACCCCAATGGTCCATCGCCGCGCCCAGTTCATTGACCTGGTCCATCGGCAGTCCCAGCGCGCGGGCGACATCACGGATCGCACTGCGGCCGCGATAGCTGATCGCCACCGCCGTCAACGCGGCGCGTTCGCGGCCATAGCGCTTGAACACGTACTGCAGGACTTCCTCGCGCCGTTCATGCTCGAAATCGATATCGATATCCGGTGGTTCATTCCGCTCGGCGGAGATGAAGCGCTCGAACAGCAGGTTGCTGCGCGCGGGGTCGATCTCGGTCACGCCCAGTACGAAGCACACCGTTGAATTGGCAGCCGAGCCGCGGCCCTGGCAGAGGATGTCCTGGCTGCGGGCGAAGCGCACGATGTCGTGCACGGTGAGGAAGTAGGAGGCATAGTTCTTCTTCCTGATCAATGCCAGCTCGTGCTCGATCTGCCTGCGCTGCGGCTCCTGGATGCCCTCCGGCCAGCGCCAGGGAATCTTTTCTTCCACCAGCTCGCGCAACCAGCTGTCCGGGTCATGACCTTCCGGCACCAGTTCACGCGGGTAGGTGTACTTCAACTGGTCCAGGGTGAAGTGGCAGCGCTCGGCGATGCGCACGGTCTCGGCCAGCAGTGCAGGGGGGTACAACCGGGCCAGCGCGGTGCGCGGGCGCAGATGGCGTTCGCCATTGGGGAACAGGCGCCAGCCGGCTTCGGCCACGCTGCAGCGGTGACGGATCGCGGTCAGCGTGTCCTGCAGCGCGCGGCGGCGGCGCACATGCATGTGCACATCGCCGCTGGCGACCAGCGGCAGGCCGTGGCGTTCGCCGAACGCCTGCAGCTGCTGCAGGCGGCGCGCGTCGTCGTGCTCATGGTGCAGTTCCACCGCCAGCCACAGGCGGTCCTTGAAGGCTGCGCGCAGCAGTGGCAGATCGGTGGCGGCGGGCTGCCGGTCCAGCCACAGGCACAACAGGCCGTCGGGCAGGCCGGGCAGGTCATCGCGCAGGCAGCGGTACTCGCCCTTGCCGGCCCGCCGCCGGCAGGTGGTGATCAACTGGCACAACCCGGCGTAGGCAGCCTGGTCGGTGCACAGCAGCACCAGCTTCGGGCCCTCTTCGACCTGGAACTCGGCACCGACGATGAGCGCCACGCCCTGTGTCTTCGCTGCCTGCCAGGCGCGCACGATGCCAGCCAGCGAACACTCGTCAGTGATCGCCAGCGCGCGGTAGCCCTGGCCGCGGGCACGTGCGAACAGTTCCTCGGCGGTGGAGGCACCGCGCTGGAAGCTGAAGGCCGACAGGCAGTGCAGTTCGGCATAGCCGGGCAGCTCATCGTGCATGGTGGTTCAGCCGAACCAGCCGTGCAGCATCCACGGTGCATGTGGATCATTGCGCTCACGGAAGGCCCAGCCGCGCTGGCCGTGTGCGGTTTCCACCACGTAGTAGTCACGGCGCGCATCGGCCTGGTCCCACCAGCCTGATTCGATCCGCTCCGGCCCGGTGACGACGCGCAGCCGCGGGTCACGCAGCACCTGTGGTGTGTCCAGCAACCAGCCGGGGCGCAGCGGCCAGTACGCCGGTGGCCTGGCGGGTGCCTGGGTGCCACTGGCGCGTTCGGGGCGATGGTCGGCCTGCACGGCAAGGGGCTGCACGGCATCATCGCCGAGCCGTGCACGCAGGCGCTCGCGCAGCTGGGTCCACGGCATCGCCTGTGCCGGGCGGGTGTCGAACAGATCGCGTGCGGCGGGCACGAAGGGCGGCAGCTGTTCGGCCTGCAGGCGCAGGGCCCGGCTGCCCGCCGGCAGCGGGAAAGCCTCTAGGCGGTTACGGGCGATCTCGAACAGCAGCGCGGCATCACGCTCGGGTGCGAGCAGGCCGATGGTCAGCACGCTGGCAGGCAGCAGGTCGTGTTCGAAATGCAGGTCGAAACGCTGCACGCCGCCATCGCGCGAGCACAGGAAGGCCGCCAGATCCAGCAGCAGGCGTCGCAGCGGAAACAGCAGGGCCTGGCTGGATTCGATCTCGTACTCGAATTCGATGCGTGCGTCGAAACGGTCTGGTGGCTGGTAGTAGCGCAGGGGTGCGGTGGGCAGGCCACGCAGCGCGTCCAGCTGCTGCAGCACGTCCGGCGCGAAGCGGCGCGCCAGGCTTTCGCGCGGCAGGTCGAACACTGCCCCCAGCGTACGCAGCCCGGAGCGGCCAAGCACGGTCACCGCATCGGCCGGCAATCCGCTGCGCGGCAAGGGCAGCTGCGCCAACAGGGCTGGCAACTGTCCTGCATCGATACCGAGGCCATCATGCACGTTGGCCAGCACCCGTGCGGCATGGGGATTGGGCGCCGCGACCAGGCGGTGACGGAATCCAAGTTCATGCAGGCCATCACGCAGGCGCCGTTCGATCGCCAGCCAATCGCCGAACAGGGCACGGCTGGCACCGATCTCCAGGACCAGGGCATGGGGAAAGTCGAGGCTGACCTGCGAACTGAAGCCGTACAGCCAGCTGGCCAGCAACTGGCGGGTGTGCAGCTCGGTGGCCGGATCGTAGTCATGCAGCTGCAGGTCCTGCACCAGTACCTGTGCGGCCGACAACAGCATGCCCGGACGCAGGCCGGCTGCACGTGCAGCAGGGCTGACGGCGCGCAGCACGCGACGCTGCGCCGGCCCCTGCAGCAGCACCAGTGGCCGCTGCGGATCCGCTTGCAGGCGCAGCACGCAATCCAGCGCCAACTGCGGCAACAACAGGCAGGCCCAGTCCATGCGGCCGCCTCAGTGGGCGATGGCCAGTGGCAGCGGCTGTGCCGGCGGCAATCCGCCACGGCACTTCAGGACCCGGACCTGGCCGTGGTCGAGCTGCAGGCGCAGGCTGGCCGGGGACGGGTTGCGGGCCGCACGCGCCTCGCGGAACACGAAGCCCAGGCACTGGCCACTGTCGGCGGCTACCTGCAGGCGGCGCAGGGCGCGGTCGTCGACCTGCTGTGGCCAGCACAGCACTGCCGCGCAGGCCGCCGAGCGCAGGCATTGTTCGGTGGCCCACAGCGCCTGCTTCGGCCCGGCCTGGATGATCTGCAGCTGCGCCAGATCCAGCCCGGCCGCGGCCCAGGCCGGCGCATGCGGCCGGTAAGGCGGCGCGACCAGCACGATCGGCCGCTCGCGGCGGCTCAGCTTTGCCAATGCCGGCCAGACCAGCGCCAGTTCGCCTACACCCGGCGCGCCCTGCAGCACCTCGCACAGCCCGCTGGCCGGCCATCCCCCCCCGGGCAGGCGTGCATCCAGGGCGGGGTGGCCACTGGCCAGATGGTCGCTGGCCGGGCCGTGCCGCGCCGGACCGCGCCATAGCTGGCGACCGTCCAGGAGACGGTCGAGGGCAATGACCGCACCCATCAGCCCACCGTCCGGAAACGCGTGGGGGCTGGCTGAGAGCGACAATAGTTGTCGGAAACGGCTGGCATGGAGCGAGTATCGACAGGCCGGTATCAAAGGCTGAGACCGGACATGCTACTCGCCTCGTGAGTAGAATTACTAATGAATTCGGGGGCCGCGTTTCAGGTTGCTGAAGAGCGGGCGCGGTTCATCGATCAACGTGCCCCGCACTCACCGCCCCTGCGGATCCGGGCGATGGTGCACGTACTCGACCACGGTGCCATCGGGATGGACTGCATTGAACGCCGCACCGGTCGGGACGATCTGCAGCGGGAAGATGATCTCGGCCCCGGCAGCGATCAGTTTGTCGTGATAGGGCCGGACATCGTCGACCAGCAGGGTGCCCGTGGTCGAGGTGAAGGGTGCCAGTGCGGTCTCGCTGCCTTCGATCAACAGGAAGGCACCGACCATGGCCAGGCGCAGTCCTGCATCGGGAAACGGAAACCCGGCATCGGCGACCACACCCTGCAGCTGCTCGTAGAACGCCACACTGCGCTCCAGTTCGCCGGGAGCGACGAATACGCGGATCAGCACGCGCGGGCTGCGTTGGCTGGAGGTGTCACAGCGGTCGCGCCAGAGATGGTCGAAGTCGCGATGTACGTTCATGGGCGTGATCCGTGGCCAGGGGCTTCCATTATCGGCAGCGCCGCGCACCCCACTGATGACCGCCGGTGATGGACTGATAACCGGCGTGCAGGGGCTGGCCTGTGCCTTAGGTCCTGTTGACAGGCATGAACGCCCTCGCACAATCTTCACAGGTTGGGCCACGTGCGTGGCCCGGGCAGGCAGGTTGTCACGCCGGGAGGAGGGTCCCGCGCGCAGACCGGTCCGCCCTCCGGCCTGAGGTGTTGCCCGGCAACGCCTGTACGGCATGAACGCTGCACCCTTCGGCGGCATTTTCCCTGGACCGATTGCCTTGGCAACGGAATTACGCCCGTCGATGAAAACGTTTACAAAGCCGCTTGCCCTGTCCCTCGCCGTGTCCGCCGCCGTCATCGCGCCGGCGTGGGCCGATCCCGCCGCGTTCACCGTGTTGACCCTGGAGCAGGCGCCGCCGGCCGAAGCGATGCCGGCCCTGGCCACCCAGCTTGGATCCCTGCAGGTGGATGCCGTGAGTGTGCGGCAGGTGCAGCGCAGCATCGACCAGGTCGATCCGCTGCAGCTGCTGGCTGATGGCCTGGGCTACGAATACCGCTTCATCGCCGCCGGGAAGGACGATGGTCGGACCCAGCGCGGTCAGGCCGTGCTGACCCGGTTGCCGATCGCGGCGGAATCCGGCCCGGACCAGCCGGGGCTGAACTACCTGCGCCTGGATGACGGTCGCCACACCGTTGCGGTCTACACCGATGCCGGCGCGGGTGCCCTGCAGTTGCCGGCCCTGGTGTCGCGTTCGAGGCTGGGTGCGCCGGCGGTGCTGCTCGGCGCTGTTGCTGGCGATTCCGCCAAGGCTGCCGGTTTCGATCCGGCGCGGGTGGCCCCGGAAGCCGATGCCAGCTACTTCAGCGATGGCTTCCAGGCCGCCAGCAGTGCGCCGTTCAAGGTTGAGGGCAGCGCCCTGCGCGCGACCCTGCTGACCCTGGCCTATGCCGCCGACAAGGGGGGTGATGCGCCGTGGATGGACACCACCCTCAACGCCGACGCCCGCGCTGCGCTGCTGCTGAAGGCGATGACCGAGGATGAGAAATTCCAGATGCTGCACAGCTACTTCGGGCTGGGCAAGGACGGCGGCCCGCTGCCGGACGGCGCGGTCGGTTCGGCCGGTTTCGTGCCGGGCGTGCCACGCCTGGGCATTCCCTCGCAGCAGTCGGCCGACGCCGGCGTCGGTGTGACCAACCCCGGCGGAATCCGGCCCGGCGACTTCGCCACCGCCATGCCCTCCGGCCCGTCCACCGCATCGAGCTGGAACCGCGAAGTGGCTTTCGCAGGCGGCGCGACGATGGGCCGCGAGGCCTGGCAGCAGCGTTTCAACATCCTGCTTTCCGGCAGCGTCAACCTGCAGCGCGATCCGCGCAACGGCCGCAACTTCGAGTACGCCGGCGAAGATCCGCTGCTGGCAGGCTCGATGGTCGGCGCGTTGATCCAGGGCGTGCAGAGCCAGCACGTGATCTCCTCGATGAAGCACTTCGCGCTGAACGACATGGAGACCCGCCGCAACTTCCATGACGTACGCATCGGCGAACAGGCCATGCACGAGTCCGACCTGCTGGCCTTCGAGATCGCGCTGGAGACCGGCCGCCCGGGCGTGGCGATGTGCTCGTACAACAAGATCAACGGCACCTACGGCTGCGAGAACGGCTACCTGATGAACCAGGTGCTGAAGCAGGAATGGAAGTTCCCTGGTTTCGTGATGTCCGACTGGGGTGGCGTGCACAGTGGCTCAAAGGCGGCGCTGGCCGGCCTGGACCAGCAGTCGGCCGGTGAAGTGTTCGACGCGGCGGTGTTCTTCGACGAGCCGCTGCGCCTGGCCGTGCACGGCGGCGTGGTGCCGCAGGCGCGCCTGAACGACATGGTGGCGCGCATCCTGCGCACGATGTTCCTGCACGGCAACTTCGACAACCCGCCGCAGCACCAGAAGGTTGATGCCGAGGCCGGTTTTGCCGTGGCACAGCGCACGGTGGAAGAGGGCAGCGTGCTGCTGCGCAATGAAGGCAACCTGTTGCCGCTGGCCGACAGCGTGAAGCGCATCGTCATCATCGGCGGCCATGCCGACAAGGGCGTGATCGGTGGTGGCGGTTCGTCGATGGTGGGCGTGACCGCCAAGGGCACCAACGCGGTGCCGGGCGTGATGCCGACCACCTGGCCGGGCCCGGTGATGTTCCATCCGTCCTCGCCGCTGGAGGCGCTGCGTGCAGCGCGCCCGGACGCCACCATCGCGTATGTGGACGGCAACAATGCCGCGGCTGCAGCCAAGGCCGCCGCACAGGCGGATGTCGCCATCGTGTTCGCCACGCAGTGGGCCGCCGAATCGGTGGATCTGCCGGACATGCAGCTGCCGGACAATCAGGATGCGCTGATTTCGGCGGTGGCCAAGGCCAACCCGAAGACCGTGCTGGTGCTGGAAACCAACGGCCCGGTGCGCACGCCGTGGCTGGCGCAGGTGCCGGCGATGCTGCAGGCCTGGTATCCCGGCATCCGCGGTGGCGAGGGCATCGCCGCACTGCTGACCGGCCAGGCCAATCCGTCCGGCCGCCTGCCGGTGACCTGGGTGACGGACGAGTCGCAGCTGCCGCGCCCGCATATCGATGGCCTGGGCTTCAAGCCGGCCAAACCGTTCGGTGATGTGTTCGATTTCGATATCGAAGGCGCCAACGTCGGCTACAAGTGGATGGCCGCCAAGGGCCTGACTCCGACCTTCGCCTTCGGCCATGGCCTGTCCTACACCTCCTTTGCCTACGACAACCTGAAGGTGAGCGTGGAAGGTTCGCGCCTGGTCGCCAGCGTGGACATCCGCAACACCGGCAAGCGCGCCGGTGCCGATGTGGCCCAGCTGTACCTGAAGCTGCCGGCGGGCAGCAGCACGCCGATCCGGCTGATCGGCTACGACAAGGTGCAGTTGCAGCCGGGTGAGCAGCGCCGCATCCGTATCGAAGCCGAGCCGAAGACCCTGGCCCACTACGATGCGCAGGCCCGCCAGTGGAAGATTGAAGGTGGCACCTACCAGGTGCAGCTGTCGCGCAATGCCGCCGAACCGCTGCAGAGCGCGGACGTGCAGCTGGTGGAGCAGGTGCTGCGCTGACACCGCGTGGTACTCACGCTTGCAGACACGGCCCCGCAAGGGGCCGTGTCTGTTTGCGGCCAGGGGGCGCCGGCGCCGCCCGCCGGGGGGGCGGCGCCCCGCCCCCCCCCCCCCCCCCCCCCCCACCCCCCCCCCCCCCCCCCCCCCCCCCCCGCCCCC
>NZ_JBRRET010000035.1:0-40341 GCF_056760435.1 Stenotrophomonas sp. STEN008
CCCAAACGGGGGGGCCGGCCGCCCCCCCCGGGCCCCCCTGGGGCCGGCCCCCCCCCCCCCCGGGCCCGGCCCCGGCGCACCCCATCCACCCCCGCCGGGCCATGCCCGGCGAGCGAAGCGGGGTTGAGTGCCACCCCGGCCATGACCCCACACCACCGGCACGGTATCCTGCACGACGGAATCGAGTTCTGAGGTAATCCATGGCGGGAGCCAAGCGCGGGTGTCTGTTCGTGGTAACGCTGCTGGTGGTGCTGGTCGCGGTCGTGGCCGGCGCGGGCGCGTGGTTCTTCTACAAGCAGACCCAGTTCGCCGATGCCCCGATCTCCCCCTCCGCAGAGACCGTGGTGATCGCCAGCGGCGATGGCCTGAACACCGTGCTGCGCAAGCTGCGCGAGGCGGGCGTGGACGAAGGCCAGGACGCACAGTGGCAGCTGCTGGCACGCCAGCTCGACGCCGCCGGCAAGCTGAAGGTGGGTGAGTACGCGCTGGACAGCCAGCTGACCCCGCGCGAGCTGCTGCTGCGCATGCGCGCCGGCAAGGTCCTGCAGCACCGCGTCACCATCATCGAAGGCTGGAACATCCGCCAGCTGCGCGCGGCGCTGAAGCGTGCCGATCCACTGCTGCACACCACCGATGATCTTGATGATGCGGCACTGATGCAGCGCCTGGGCTTCGGCGGCCAGCATCCGGAAGGCCGGTTCCTGCCGGAGACCTACATCTACCAGCGCGGTGACAGCGACGTGGATGTGCTCAAGCGTGCGCATGCGGCGATGGAAAAGGCGCTGGACGAGGCCTGGCAGAGCCGTGCACCGGACCTGCCGATCAACACGCCGTACGAGCTGCTGACGCTGGCATCGATCATCGAGAAGGAAACCGCGCTGGCCAGCGAGCGCCCGCAGATTGCCGGCGTGTTCATGCGCCGCCTGCAGATCGGCATGCGCCTGCAGACCGATCCCACCGTGATCTATGGCATCGGCGCGGCCTATGACGGCAACATCCGCCGCCGCGACCTGACCACCGATACGCCTTACAACACCTATACCCGTGCGGGCCTGACCCCGACCCCCATCGCCATGCCCAGCCGCGACGCGCTGATGGCCGCGGCACAGCCGGCAGCGGGGGATGCACTGTATTTCGTCGCCGTTGGCGATGGCAGTGGCGCGCACGTGTTCTCGTCCAGCCTGGACCAGCACAACGCTGCGGTAGCGCGCTACCTGCAGCAGCTGCGCCAGCAACGCACCCAGGAGACCCCGGCGCAATGAGTCCCGCGCTGCTACGCCACCCGCGTTTCGTCAGCCTGGAAGGCGGCGAGGGCGCCGGCAAGACCACCGCGATCAATGCCATCCGCGCGTGCCTGCGCCAGCATGGCCATGAGGTGGTGCTGACCCGCGAACCGGGCGGCACGCCGATGGCGGAGCGCATCCGCAGCCTGATACTGAAGCCCGATGCCGAGATCGCCGCCGAGCCGCTCAGCGCCGAGGCCGAGCTGCTGCTGGTGTTCGCCGCCCGCGCGCAGCACGTGCGGGAGGTGATCCAGCCGGCCCTGCAGCGCGGTGCCTACGTGCTGAGTGATCGCTTCACCGATTCCAGCTACGCCTACCAGGGAGGGGGCCGTGGCCTGGACCCGCAGTGGATTGCCGAGCTGGAGCGCCGTGCCGTTGGCCTGTTGCCGGGCCTGACCCTGCTGCTGGATGTGGACGTGGCGGTCGGTCGTGCGCGCGCCAATGGCCGCGACCTGTGGCCGGACCGCATCGAGAGCGAGCAGGACGATTTCTTCCAGCGCGTGCGTGAAGTGTTCCGCAGCCGCGCCCAGCAGGATCCACAGCGCTTCGCCGTGATCGACGCGGGCCAGGTGCAGGAACGCGTGGCCGCCGACGTGATCGCGCAGGTCGAGCGCTGGCTGCAGGAAGGAAAGGGCGCATGAGCACCTTCTCGCCTTGGCAGCAGCGCGCATTCGATCAGACCGTGGCCGCGCTCGACGCGGGCCGGCTGGGGCATGGCCTGTTGATCTGCGGCCCGGCCGGGCTGGGCAAGCGCGAGGTTGCACTGGCGCTGGCCGACCACGTGCTGGCGCAGGGCGATGCCGCGCACGCCACGCGCACCCGCCACCTGATCGCTGCCGGTACCCACCCGGACCTGCAGCTGGTGAGCTTCATTCCGAACAAGAGCGGCGACAAGCTGCGTACCGAGATCGTCATCGAGCAGGTGCGCGAGATCACCGACAAACTGGCATTGACCCCGCAGTACGGTGTGGCCCAGGTGGTGATCGTCGATCCGGCCGATGCGATCAACCGCTCCGCGGCCAATGCATTGCTCAAGACGCTGGAAGAACCGCAGCCCGGCCGCTACCTGTGGCTGATCAGCAGCGACCCGGCACGCCTGCCGCAGACCATCCGCAGCCGGTGCCAGCGCCTGGAGTTCAAGCTGCCGCCGCACGAGGAAGCGCTGGCCTGGTTGCAGCAGCAGGGCCACAGCGACGCCTCCGCACGCGAAGCGCTGGACGCCGCGCGTGGCCATCCCGGCCAGGCCGACAACTGGCTGCGCGAGGACGGGCTGAGCCTGCGCCGTGAGGTGGCCCGCGACCTGGAGCAGCTGGCCGCCGGCAGGACCGGCGCGGTGGAGCTGGCGCAGAAGTGGTGCGGTGACGACAACGCGGCGCTGCGCCTGCGCTTCGCCGCCGACCTGGCGCTGGCCCAGGCCAGCACGGACGCCTTGACCGCGCCGGAGCGATTGCACAAGCTGGCAGCCTGGTTCGACGCTGCCAACCGCACCCGCGACCTGCTGCGCACCACGGTGCGTGCAGACCTTGCGGTGGTCGAGTTGCTGCTGGCCTGGAACAAGGTGAACGAGCGGCCTGCCGCAAGGGGAAATCGATGAGTGCCAGCAACGCCCGCCAGGGCATCCTGTCCCTGGCCGTGAAGGACAAAGCCGCGCTGTACAGCGCGTACATGCCGTTCGTGAAGAATGGCGGCATCTTCGTGCCCACGCCCAAGCGCTACTTCCTCGGCGACGAGGTGTTCCTGCTGCTGACCCTGCCCGATTCCAGCGAGCGCCTGCCGGTGGCCGGCAAGGTGATCTGGGTGACCCCGGCAGGGGCGCAGGGCAACCGTACCGCGGGCATCGGCGTGCAGCTGGCCGACGGCGCCGAAGGCGAGGGCGTGCGCCACAAGATCGAGACCCAGCTGGCCGGCCTGACCAGCTCGGACAAGCCCACCCACACGATGTGAGGTAGCGCCGGGCCACGCCCGGCGGCATGCCTCGAAAACACCCGTGAAGACGAATGTGAAAACTGTTGACGGCCTCTGAAAAATTCCTATAATGAGCGGCTCAGCAACACACCGGGCGGTTAGCTCAGCGGTAGAGCATTGCCTTCACACGGCAAGGGTCACAGGTTCGATCCCTGTACCGCCCACCATATAAAACCCTGATCTTTAAGGGGAAACGTCAAAGCCGGCCTTGAGCCGGCTTTTTCGTAAGTGCAGAGTAAGTGCAGGAGATCGAATGAGCTCCAATAAGCAGATGACTCGCCGGCAGATGAAGATGGGGCTTTACAAGCTCGCCCTAGCTCGTTCTGACTTCTTCGCCAGCCGAAAGGCGTGCGAACACATGGTCAAGCACGTGAATGGGTTCGATCACCCGCTCTACTATCACCTGTACGCATCCTCTGTTGTCTCCTACGCAAAGCCCTTCGTGAACTCCGCCCTGGGTGTGCTCCCAAGCCGATGGGGTAGGTTTGAACATGCGTGGATGCGCGACGTCCACAATGACGTGATCAGGGCGCGGCACGAAGTGATTGCGCACAATGACCAAAACGCCCGCAAGCTGTCGATTGTGCCGCCCGGTGCCGCTCCTGACGATGTTATTCCTGTGTCCCGCATTGGGATCGCATTAAAGCTCGAAACTTACTACATCAGTGGCGGGTTTTTCTCCTCGCTTGGTCAGGTCTGCGAATACCAAATCAAACGCATCAGCGTAGCAATCGATGATGCGCTTGATTCTCTCTATGAAGGGCAAGAGCTGCCGCCGGATCCTTTCGTGTTGACGCTGGACGACGAACTGTAGACTCGGTGTTCGCGATTCTCATCGCGCGTTAAGTGATGCCCGGAGTGCGTTGCTGCTGGTGGTCGCCGCCGTTTTGCTGCTGGCCGCCTCGATCCGGTCCAACCGATCCACCACCTGGGCGAGTAGGGCATTGCTCTGCTGCACCGCCGCCGTGGTCGCGGCCTGGCCGTCCTTGTCCACCACCAGGTCGAACACAGCGCGCGCGAAGTTGTCCGGCAGCGCCTCGATGGTGTCGGCCAGCTCGCCCATGCCGACGCCACCCTTGTCGAGGTCGCCCACCTTCATGCCGTCGATCAGGCCCGTCACCTGCCCGTAGAGGCTGTTGTAGTCCTGGCCGCTGGCGTAGAGGTTCCGACCGAAGCCCAGCGCCGCCTGCGCGGCCGCCTGCGCTGCGCTGCTGTCGCCGCCCGACACCGCCCGCTCCAGCTCCTGCATGGTCTTCTGCAGCTTCTCCTGATCGGTCAGCGGCGACAGGTCGCTCACAGATAGGCCATAGCTAATGGCTTTCTTGTCCTTGTCGATCTGCGCTTGCAGTTTGCCCATGTTGGTAGCGCGCAGTGCCTCGATCTTGGCCAGGTCCTCAGCACGCGCGCCGGACAGGCCCAACGCCTTTGCGTAGTCGTTGGCGGACTTCACCTGTTGGCGGTAGGTGCGCTCGATGCTCAGCGCCTGCTGCTGGTAGGCGGTCAGGTCGCCCGTAAGCAGCTGCGTCGACACGTCGGCCATCAGGGTGGAGTAGTTGCCCAGCAGGCCCGACACCTTGTTGATCTGCGTGGCCAGGTCCGTACCGGCAACGCCGGCCAGGTCCTGGAAGTAGTCCACGGCCTTGTTCACCTTGTCGATCTCCAGGCCGTTGAGTGCCCGGCCCAGCTCGTCGGCGTTGCCCACCGCCAGCTCGATGGATGCTCCCAGCGCCGCGAACACGTCCGCCGAGTCGAAGTAGCCATCCAACTGCCCACCGAAGCCCGCCGCCCGCACGGCCTCCGTGTAGAGCCGATCCTGCATGCCGGCGAGGTAGGACTCCAGCTGTTGCTGGGCCTCCGCCGAATCCGCCGACAACGACAGTTTGCCCAGGCTCACCTTGACCCCGGCCAGCTGCTTGCTCAGGTCCACGCCCAGCTGCTTGGCCAAGTCAGTGGTTGCGCCCCGGATCTGCCGAGCCGCCATGTCGAACGTGCGATCGATGCCCGGATCCAGCGCGCCATACTGGGTCCACTTCTTGTCAGAGCGGAACCAGCCGCCTTTTTGCTTCACGTCCGCGTAGCTCTGCCCGTCCAGGCCACCGAAGCCGTAATCGCCCGTGATGCCCTGACCGGTGATCTTGGGCGCACTGCGCCCGAATGCCTTACCCAGCAGCGAGCTGCCGGAGAAGATCGCCGCCGTCTTTCGGTTCATGCCGAGCGCGCGCCCAATCACGTCCAGCGACATGCTGTCGAGCATGACCGGCGTCAACAGGCCACCGGAGGCGAAGTGGCCACGTTTCAGCAGGTCAAACTTGTCCTGGTTCTCCAGTCCGAACCCTTGCTTGTACGCGCTGCCGGCCATCTGCATACCCATCGCGATCAGCGCCGCATAGGGAGCAAACGCCGCCACGGCGCCGAGCGCACCGGTAGCCGCTCCTGCGGCACCGGCCCCACTGGCAGCGGCCGTGCCACCTCCCGTCAGTGCAGCCACGTTGTTGCCGAAGCCCATCACGGTGTTCGGGCCGAAGCCACCCGCCGCGGCTGCGGCGCCGGGGGTGAACCCGATAGCGCTCTGGCCCTTCGATAGCAGGCTGGCGATGTTGCCGGCGTTCTGGCCGCCTGCGGCAGTGCCGTTGCCGGCGAAGATTCCCAAGATGCTGTTGAGGCTCAACCCGTTGCCGCTGCCGAGCCCATTGATGCCGTCCATGATGCGGGTCTGAATCGGGATCACCAGCTTCTGCTCCAGCAGCTGGCGCGCAATGTCGCGCAACCCCTGCTTGGCAATGTCCTTCATGTCGTCCCACATGCCGGACCAATCGCGCAGGCCGCCCGCGACGAAGTCGGCCATAGCGTCGGCGGTGTCGCTGACCAGGTAAGTACCCACGTCGGCCCACTGCTGGAGGCTTGCGGCGTACTTGTCCGCGTCGATGCTGGCTTGTGCCGCAGCGCGCGCCTGTGCCATGAGCGAGGCGCTGAGGTCGGCGGTGATGCCGGCGCCGGCCGCGTTCGCCTCGTTGATGGCCTCCTGCATGTCGCGCTGGTTCTGCATCTCACGGCGTGCGCGCTCCCGCGCCGGCCCGATGAGGCGCATCATGTCCAGCTCGCCGCTCATGGTGTCCAGCAGCGCCTGCGGCGCCCGCTTGCGCTTGTCCAGCTCGGCGGTGGTCGCCGCCAGCTGCGCCGCTGACTCCTTCTCCAGCGTGTTGAAGGCAGCGCGTGTGATGTTGCCGGCCGCCAGTTCCTTGTTCAGCTCGGCCAAACGCTGCTTGTGCTTCTGCTCCGCCTCGGCCAGCGGGCCGGCCATCGTAGCGGCGGCCATGTCCGCCTCAGCCGTGTAGCGTCGCAGCAGTTCGGCCTGCCGGTCGTACTCCGCATTCCCGGTCTTCGCTGCGCCGCCCTTGCCCCGCGCCTTGGGCGGCTCGTAGGCGTCCGGCGTGGCCGGCAACAACGCCCATTCGGGCATGCGCTCCGATCCTTCCAGCACAGTGACGCTGGGCCGCTTGGCGGTCTTGGGCTGCATCGCCTTCCAGCCGTTATCGGCATACGCAGTGCCTTGTGCGTACTCGTTCTTGAAGCCCTCCCAGCCGCCACCGCCGAACGCGTATTGACCGGTCGCCAGCTTGAACGCCGCATGGCCTTGCTTCTCCACACCCACCAGGCCACCCCGGATACGGTCGAAGAAGTCCACAACGGCGCCGCCATCCCGTACCGCGTCGGTGACGCCCCGGATGGCACCGGAGAGAGCGTCGGCCGCTTCCTTGGCGAAGTTGCCGTTGACTGCCACCGCGTCGAGCTGGTCGGTGAAGTCCTGCAGGGCCGGCAGGATGCCAGCCACAACCTGCACCTTCATGCCTTGCAGGGACAGCTCCGCACGGTTCGTCACATCACGCATGCCCAGCATTGCCTGGGTCAGCTGCGTGTCGATGATGCTACCTGCGGCCTCCGCCGCGTTGCCCATGCGGTTGAACTCGGCGCTGTTGTTGCGAAGCAGCGGGATCAGCATCGCCGAATCGCTGGCGATGGCCTCCATGTAGCTGGTCAGCTCCGACTGCGACAGGTTCGCCTTCTCCAGGCTCTTGAAGTACAGGCCCAGGGCGTCGGGGCCAGACAGCTTGCGGAAGCTCTCGACGGTGAGGCCGCTGCCCTTGGCGATGTTGTCGAAGAAGTCTTTCATCTCGCCGCCGCCCGTTTGGGCGTAGTCGCCGATCTTCTCCTGAACGTCCTTGAAGATATCGGCCAGCTTTTCCTGGCTGATACCCACCGTCCGGGCGCCTGCGGCCATGCGCTGGAAGTCCTGCGAGGTGGTGCCGGAGAGCTTGCCCAAGCGGTCGTACTCCACGGCCAGCTGCCCAACCTGCTTGGTCCAGGTAAACACAGCCGTGCCGGCGGCGGCGGCGGCGGTGCCCAGCGCCGCGCCCGCCACGGTCGCGATGCGCGTCATGGAGGCTTGGATCTGGGCGGCCTTCTGGCCGGCGACGTGCTCGGCCCGGGTCATCCCTTTTTCAAAGGAGCCCGACTTCATCAGCAGATCGACGGTAAGCGTGTAAAGCGACATAGTGGAAAGCCTCTTTTGGGCTGAAACGGCTTGTTTTTAGCTGCTTGCGGGCGGGTAGGGGGTCGTCCGGCCAACTGTGGATGCGCGAAGAAAGGGGGGCGCACGTGTCGCAGCGAGAGGGTCCGAAACTTTTCCCTCCCCCTGTACCAATGAAGGCCCTTGCGGGCCTTGTCGGGGGCGCTCAGCGGGCTAAGAGTTCCGCCGCGCCCTGCCGGTGTTGTTGCGGACACCGCCGGCTGGTCCTGGCCTGTGAACCTGCAGGCCCACCCTTACTCAGTCCGCAGCCGGCCGTACGCCAGTGATGACGGTGAACTGCTGCGGGTAGTTGATGACCACGTCAGCGCGGACGTGGCACAGGAAGCCGATCTCGCCCGTCTTGGCGTACGCCTCGCGCAGCAGCTGGATGGACAGCGCCTCGCGCATCAGGAAGTACAGGCCGCTGAAGTTGCCCACGAAGATTTCGCTGGCGTCGGTGGCCGTGCCAGCTTCCACATTGGTCGGAAGCTGGCTGGTTGGCACGAACGACATGCCATCGATCAGGCGCGGGCGCTGGAGCGGCTGGCCGGTGGTGTCCGTCAGACCCTCGAAGTCCATCAGCGTGCGGGTGGCCATGATCGCGGCAGTCGGCGCTGGTGCGTTCACGTCGATGATCGAGCCGTATGCCCTGAGCAGCGGGCGGTAGCTGTCCAGGGCGGCGCCATTGGCGCCCAGCGACACTGTGTTGATGCCCGCCGTATTGCGCAGGCCGCGTGGCTCCGGCGCCGTGCCCGAGCCCAGCAGACCAACCCGGTCCAGTTCCTTGGCGAACGCCTGTGCGATGACCTGGCGCAGCGCGCGATCCACGTCCGAGCCATCGGCCAGCAGCTCGCGCGATACGCGCACGATGCACGCCAGGCTGCGCGGGGTTGACTGCACAGAGCGCAGGGTCGGCTCGCTCTCGCTGATGTTGCCTAGTTCATTGCGCCAGGTGGCGGTGGGCAGACTGTCGATGGCAGCGGTGGATACCGACTTGGCGCCATAGCCCATCGGAACGATGCCCGCGCCCGCCTGCAACAGCGAAGACGCCGGGACCAGCGCGGACAGGATGCCCGGCATCACCACGTCCGGGACCACGTAGCCGCCTGCGCTGTCGGTGCCGACTGCAAGCGAAGCCATCACGGCCTCGGTGCTGCTCATGCCGGCCACGCCGCGCATGAAGTCGGTCAGCGTGGTTTCGGCAGCGCGCGGCTTTTCATCGCCCTCGCGGCGGCTGGCGTAGTGCGCCCGGAAGTCAGCCGGGGTGCGCAGCACCTTGATGCCGCCGCCGTCCAGGTCAGCTTCCGGAGAATCGTTGTCGCTGCGGCCGTTCATTTGCCACGCGGCCAGCGCGGTGGTGTTCTCGTCCACCTGCTGGCGCACGGCGTCCACGTCGGCGGTGTGCTTGGCCTTGAACTGATCGAAGGCGGCGTTGAGCTTGGTGATGAGGCCGGCCACGTCGTTCGGCTCGGCCTCTGCGCGTACGGCCTGAATGCCGCGTGCGATCTTGGTTGGCTTAGTCATGCTTGGCTCCTGTGTAGGAGTCCAGTGTCCGTTTCAGGCTCAGCTCCAACCATCAGTTACCGTGAGGTTACGTGGAGTTGCGTTGACCTATTTACTTCCTGTGCGCCTCAAGCCAGCGCGCGGCATCGATCAGTCGATAGGTGATCTTGTGCTTGCCGCCGCCGAGTGCGTAGCTTTCCGGTGCTGTGCCTTCTCTGCGTTTGTTCGCCAGCGTGCCAGGCGCAATACCGATCAGCTTGGCCAAGTCAGCCTCGCCAACGCGCCCATCCGCGCTGATCCACATTCCGTGACTCTCTGCCTGCTGGCGCAGCAGTGCAGCGGTTGTGTCCGCACGGCCATCCATCGTTGCGCGCAGCGCGTCCAGGCTGTGCGCGAGCGTGCTGTTCGGTTTCAAGGTTTCCTCCTGGTGGTGAACGTCGTGCACTGGTGAACGTGGTGCATCGGGTGCAGCGGGCGCATGGGGTGCGCCCCGTTCCCTTTCGCTCGGTGGTGCAGTGAGGCGGAGAGCGGGTGAATCAACAGCGCAGGAGCAACAGCGCCAAGCGTCCGCTGCGCTCCCGCTTGGTAGATATCTATAAGGGGGGCCCCTGAGGGGTGTAAAAAACGGGCGATTTGCCTGTATTTGCACCCCTCAGGGGTGTTTATCGACTGGCTCATGCTGCTTTTGCACCCCTCAGGGGTGTTACGTGGTCCCCTGAGGGGTGTTGAGATTGCGATTCTGTTTGCACCCCTGAGGGGTGTTGAAGATGCGTTTTGCGCCAGTCGTTGCGTGGTGGGCCCGCAGCGATCTCCAGGTTCTTGCCGGGGCAGCGATCAATACCTACCCAGGTGAGCGCGTACAGATGGCATTGCTTCTTGATGCCGTGTCGCGTCTGCACGATGAACCCCGCCTCCTCCAGCTGGGCCAGCAGCTCCTTGCTCTTACTCGCAGCACACACGCCAGCGCCTTCTACCATCGCCTTTGTGGCGCTGAGGTCGCCGTTGTTGCGCCCGTTGTACTGCGCGGCCAAGAACAGGAGCATCTTCATTGCTGCCCCGCTGAGCGCGAAGAAGGCCGGATGCCGCATCATCGAGTGGGGCAACCGAACGAACGTGTCGCTCGACTGCCGGCCTGTGATCTTGCGGCGGTTCCTCTCAGCTGCCATGAGGCGTGACCACGTTCGTGACCGCGCGCAACCAGTCCGCCCCAGCGCGCGCCGCGCGCGTCATGATCCACTCGCGCACGCGGGCCTCAGACGGGTTGCCCCTGTGCTGCAGGGCGCAGTCACCGCACAGCACGTAGGGGAGGGATGCCCACCCAAACTCCCGCTCCACACGATGGAACGTGCCGAACACCGGCAGCAGCGGCTTGCCGCAGCAGTCGCATGCGATGGGTTCAACCGCAGGACGGCGGCTCATCGGGCAACCCCGCTCCGGATGGGCTCCAAGGTGTCGATTGCCAGGTGCAGGAGCAGCGCTACCGCGTCGCACATCGATTCCGCCTCTGGCTCGTCCAGCAGGTCATGGGACAGCTGATCGGGGGCTGCGGCCTGCAGCGCGCGGCCGCGCTGTTCCCGGATCAAAATCCTCTGGAGCCCACTGGCGGCGTACAGGGCGCGATCAACCATCTCCAGCCGGTACTGATCAGCGTGGTTGCTCTGCCGCCATTCCTCGCGCAGCCAGTCGTAGCGAGTGTCTGCCGGCGCCAGCGCGTCAGAGTTTTCTGAATGCGCATCGGGGGTTTGCCCGATTGAATCGGGCGCTGATTGCTGTACAGTCTTCTTCATGGTCTCGTTCCTGCCTAGGGTTCGATGGCTTCTGCGGCTCAGCTGGGTGCGAACCAGCTGGGCCGTTTCTCTTTTTGTGCACCTGGTCATGGCTTGCCCCTTAGGCGGCGGCTTCTTTCTCGCGGGCTTCGATGTATTCACGCAGCGCGCGCGCCGAGACCATGCGGCGCTTCCCCACCTTGAAAGTGTTGAGCTGGCCCGCCGCCATCGCCCGATAAAGGGCATTGCGGTTCAGGCCGGTGACGGCGCATGCCTCTTCGGTGGTGTAGCTGAGGCGTTCGGCTTGAGGCTTCATTTCATCTCCAGGTTGTGCAGGTTTCGCACACTGCGAAACCTGTGGAGACGCTATCACGCTCAATTGGCCGTTGCAACAGGTTTTTCAACCTGCGAAACTCGCCGCCATGGCAAACAAGAATTTACCCGCGAAGAAGAAGCCCGGCCGCCCCCGCAAGGCACCCGAGGAGAAGCTGGAGCAATTCAGCATCCGGCTCCCGCCCAAGCTGAAGTTGGGTCTGGAGTTGCTCGCCCGCGCACAGCACCGTTCCCTAAGTCAGGCGGTCGAGTGGGCGCTCAATGCCGGCCTCTCCAACTATCAGCTCAATAACGACAGCTACTACGCATCGCTGTCGTCATTGCTCGATGACGTGTGGGACTTCACGCCGGTCAAGGGTGCGCTCACCATGCTGCTCCATGCGCCGGAATTGATGACTTATCAGGACCGCATCGCCGCGGAGCTGGTTGAGTACAGCGTGGAGATGCAGGCACTGGAGCAGAATAGAGACTGCGAGATCACCCAAGATGAGCTGTATGAGATGGCCGATAAGCACTGGCCAAAAATCCAGCAGATGGCCGAGTACATCATCAGCAACGCGTTGTCTCCGCGTGGGGCGTCCCTACTTGATCAAGACCGGAGAGGGTGGCCAGGCTTCGGAACGACTGCAAGCCCCGGATCCCCCGGCAAACCTCAGTTATGAGGCTTGCAAGATCACTCTGATTGGCGTGATTTAGAGGAACTGCACCTGAGCCAGCTTGTCGCGCGCTGCGCCCTGCACCAAGTGGCCGTAGTGCTTCTCGATCATCGCCAGCGACGTGCCGGCCAGCTTCGCCACGGTCAGCAGGTCCATGCCGCCCACGATAGCGTCGGTGATCCAGCAGTGGCGCAGCGTGTAGAGCGTTACGCCGGCAGGTAGCCCAGCGCGCGCTGAGGCATCCCGAACAAGCTCGCTCCAGTCGCTGGGCGTCCACACCTTCTTCCCGTCCTGGGTGAACAGGTGTGCCTTGGGTAGCTTCCCCTTGGCCAAGCGGTCAAACAGCGCAGTGGCGGCGGGGGAGAGCGGTATCTTGCGGTCGTGGTCCTTGCTGCGGAACCTCACGCTGGCAGTGCGGCCGTCATAGTCCGAGCGCAGGCAGAGCGACGGATCGCCCGGCCTGCAGCCCGTCAGCGCCACGCACTCGATTAGGTCGCGCACCGGCCCCTCAGCCGCCTCCAGCAGCGCGCGGCGCTGCTCCCGCTCCAGGTACAGGCCCCGGCGCTGCCCGGCGTCCTTGAGTGGCTTCACGGCGTTCCACTCGAACGCAAGATCGGGGGATACCTTGCGACGGGCCACGGCGTGGTTCAGGGCGGCCACCAGCGTCGTGCGGATGCGGTTGATGCTGGAGCGTGCCAAGGGCTTCGCCACCGGTGGCCGGCCGCGCTTCACGGGCAGCGGCGGGAGATCGCCTTTTTCCACGCGATCGCGCCAGGCTTCGATGTGATCTTGGTGGAGATCCTTGAGGCGCACCTTGCCCAGCTTGTCGCCGTAGAGGCAGCGCTCAAACCGGCGCTTGGCGTCATCCGATGCGGTCTTGCGTCCATCCTTCTCCAGGGCAGTCACGTAGTCGCGGCAGGCATCGGCCACGGTGAGTTCGCTCTTGGGCGCCACCACGGCGAGCGGGGCGCCATGCTGGGACGCCTCCGACAGCGCGGCCAGAGCCGCAGCGCGCGCGCCGGCCAGCGTCATCACCGGGTGCTTGCCGAGCGTTCGGCGCTTCCCGCGCCCCCACGTCACGATGTAGGACTTGACGCCCGAGGGCTGCACGCGCAGCAGCAGGCCCTTCATGTCGCTGTCGCTGATCTCGTAGGGCTTCTCGCTGGGCTGGGCCAGCTCCACGGCGCGGATCGTCAGCTTGGTTCCCATGTCCCGTAAGTGCGTCATAAGTGCAAACTGCAGTGTGCGGCCAAATTCAGCGGGACGCAACGACACAGGAAATCAAGGGTCTTTAGCCGAAAGCCTTGTGCGACAAGGGCCTATGCCATCCTTCACACGGCAAGGGTCACAGGTTCGATCCCTGTACCGCCCACCATGTTGCAGAACGAAAAAAGCCTCCGGCAATGGGGGCTTTTTTGTTGTCTGATGATACGTGCCGGCGTCGCTGCTGCGGCTGCCATCAGCCGTGCTGGTCCAGCAGATCCCGCGCGATCATCGCCGTCGCATCCAAGAGGTCGTGGCCGCTACCGGCTTGCACCACCACCGTCAGCAGATTACGGCCGACCTCGGCATTGCCGCTGGTCAGTTCCATCTCGCCCTCAAAGCACAGATCAGCCAACCATTCGTGGGCCTGCTGCAGCCCACGCTTGCGGACGCGGCGGAACTCCGCGAACAGCTTCGCTTGGCCGGCCTCGTGTTCGCCCTCGGCCAGCAGGCCGATCGCACCGCCGTGCGCCGCGCGCCAGATGGCCGGCAGCGGGCGACCGTTTGCGTCCACCACGTCCTCCGAGAACTGGGCGCAGTACATTTCGTAGCGTTTGCCCGCCGTACTGCGAGGTACGATGCCGGCGTCGGCGAGCAGGCACTCGGCTTCATCCAGTTTTCTGAACTTCAACCGCAGCAGTGCAGGGCGGCTCAGCTGTTGTGCCAGCGCGTGCTGATTGGCGGCAAACCATATGTTCCAACCCACGGTTGCGCGGCCTTCCAGTGCGGCCTTGAAGTACTCCAGGTGTTCGGCGTCCATTGCGGCCTCCTGCGTTCCCTGCGCGATTGTAGCGGGAGGGCATCCGGGCCGGTCAGTCAGCGCCGGAGAGGCAATGATTCGCCTCGCGCACCAGCTGTCGTGCGGCCACGATAAGTCCATCAGTGTGGAAGGCACCCAACTGCTGGTCCGGGCCACCCTCGGCGCGCGCTCGATCGCCCGCCTGCAGCAGATCGAG
This sequence comes from Stenotrophomonas sp. STEN008, assembly GCF_056760435.1. Lineage (NCBI taxonomy): Bacteria > Pseudomonadati > Pseudomonadota > Gammaproteobacteria > Lysobacterales > Lysobacteraceae > Stenotrophomonas > Stenotrophomonas sp. STEN008. Next base: position 14,293 of record NZ_JBRRET010000035.1, read on the forward strand.
CAATGCACTGAGTCCGGACAGCGAGCGGCGCAGCGAGGCGTGATTGCTGGCGCCCAGAGTGAGGCTGCTGCACGGTTGCCCGTCATCGCCGTCGGCGCAGCTGATGGCATTGAGATACGTGAAGAAGGCAGGCGACTGCACGGGAAGACTCTGTTCGTGCAAGGCGCACTCGATCTCGCGTGCGAGGTCCTCGGGCACGTCGGCGGCGATGTCGCCGATCAGGGCGTGCAGGCGGGGATGGACAGCGGTGCGGTTGGTCATGGCGAAACCCTCACTGGCGTGGGGCCACCTTCCGAAGCGAAGGTGGCGGACGGTGCGGGTTGGCGTACCAAGGCAAACGAACTTCCACCGAGAGGAAGGCCTGGCGGATCTGTCGATCCCCACGCACCGGCCGCCATTGAAGGCAATCGGTGCATTCTCTCTGCTGAGGCGTGAACCGCAGCGGTGGAAGTTCGTTCGTTTATTCGAGACGCCAATCCCGGCCAAGGCAATCTGCCTCGGCGCGGCGATCATCCGGCTGCGCAATCACATCGGTCTGTAAGGAAAATTCTCTTTCATGCCAATGCGGAGGAGGGAGATCTCGATCTGTGCGACAGTGCACGGGCGCGCTGCGAGCAACGTCACTTCCGATGCGACGCGCTGCACGGGCTGTCGGTGCACTTCGCGACAACGCGGTACGCGCCGCGGGTTGTTTGCGTCACGCTGCGCACGATGCCCGGATCACTCGAGCAGCGTCGGGTCGGTGATATCCAGCAGCCCGGCATTCGCCATCCGCAGTTCAACCTGATGCACGCGCCTCAGATGTTCCGGGTTGCGCAGATCGAAGGGTTCGTCCAGCGCTACGATCATCGTTCCCTTGCCTTTCACGACCTCCATGGACGCCGCTTCAGGAATGAATTTCTTCGGCACGAGGTGGGGTACAAAACCCATCCAGCCCAGCCAGCGTCGATGGGGGAAGAGGCGATGATTGGCATAGTAGGTGTCATAGCCCTTGCCGGTTGGAAGGGGACATACAACGTCTGTAGCTACATGATCGGCAACCATGGCGGTTGATAGCGCCGCAACGCACTGGCGTACCACCGAAGTGGCGCCTTCCGCAGAGAATGCTTCGATGGGCCTGAAGATCGTCATCGTCAGTCGTCCCGCCCATGGGTAATACTCGATGGAAGCCCTTCCAGGGGTTTTCCACTCCCTGGCGGTCATGGCAGTGGTGAGGTTGGCGCCCGCGCCTCCGGCATCCGGGTCATCAGGGAATTCCTGTCCGTCCTGCTCGGCATGGGACGCCAGCATCTGGACGAAGCGCTCTTCATCGGAATATGGAATTGCCCCATTCGAGCGTGAATGCTCAATCCAGCGGTGGAACGCAGGATGCACGTCCTGGAGCAATCGAACGAGCGGTTGGAGCCGGCCATAGACAGTTTGCGCGTCAAGCGTTTCAGTGGCGATCCACGCGTCTACGACAGTTCTGAACATGGGCGTCATGGTGAGTGCCTGCAGCGGAAGGAATCATCTTTGAACAGCCTGACCGCGATGTCGAAGCACTCGATCTCAAGGAAGTGCCATTCCAGCTTTGCGGGTCGGCCAAGCGCGAGAACATGTGCGCGCTGTCTATGAAATTGTCTGAGCCAGCTCTCCAGGATGGTGGGTCGAGTTCGATCAAGCTGGGCCCAGAAGCGCAACTCGCCATCATCTTCAAAGAACTGCTTGTAGTGGCCCTTGGTCTCTACCACAGTGCACTGAGCGCGCCAGAATCCATCAAAGCGAATGCCGTCATGATTCCACTCGGTTACGGTAATGCGATTCCTGCTCTTGCGGCCTGCCAACTTCAATCGCGCACGGTCCAGCGTTGTTCCCCCATACGTGTAATCGAAGCTCTCCGGTCCGGCCAGGCGATTGGCGATTCGCAGCTGGTAGTCGTAGTCCCGGTACTGGGTCAGTGGAATCGTGTAGTTCGCGGGCACGAGGTAGCCTTGTGCCAGCTTGCAGGCGTTGCAGTCATTCTGGTTGCTCGTCTGCGAGCAATCTGTCTCGCTTGTCTGCACCCTGGGTTCGGTCTTCACTCCAGTTTCGACACCCGCCGCTTCCTTGATCTTCCTCCATATCTGGCCGAGCGTCGGGCCGCCTGCCGTGTTTCCTGGCATCTGGCCTGGGAGCGGAACGGGAGCATCGCGGACCGGATCCCATGCCCCTGGCGACGTCACCGGGGGAGGGGGGATAGGGAATGGCACAGCACCCATTTTCTGGTCCTTCAGTTCAGTCTGTGATGCGGGAAGAGGCCAGCAGCGCCAGAAGGTCCTCTGCCGTGGCGTTGGGATGGGTGGTCTCGTTGAACCAGACCCGGGTGACTGCCTGGTCACGCAACCCGCGGGCCCAGGCCACATCGGCTTTCACCCAGCGCACCAGCGTCGGTAGATGCGTGATGTGCAGGGATGTCGTAGCGTGCCGGTAACTTGCACGGACGTCCTCGACGAGTTCGTCGTCGCTTCGTTGGGCGGTCTCGACAGGAAAGTGTCTTCTGGTTTCGCGCGAAAGCGGGACGACGAACGTTGCTGGATCCGGGAGGCAAAGCCTCGCATACTGTTCAGCGCTGAGTGTCAGCATCGCATGCACCTGGCCTTTCGAGATCGGCTCGGACCAGAGTCCAGTCCTGACTGTTCAACGTGACCTGCCACTCCAGTACCGGACCGAGCAGGTCCAGCTGTTGTCGGGGAGTGAGGACATCGCAGTATCGGAGGAAGGCTCTGGGGTCGTAGTAGCGCATCAATGCCAACGACCCGTCCGGCAGCGAGATGTCCAGTTTCGTCTGCAGATGTTGAAACAATGGATCGAAGGCTGTCGCTGAAGCCAGTATCGTGACGCCCGAAGACTGACGACCGAGGCAGGTCAGCCAGTGATGTACAGGTCTCTGGATCGCTCCCCAAGGTAACTCGATCAGCCAGGGAGAAGCTTGGACGAGATCGCTCTCGGGCTGTCCTGTGAACAGCGAGCGGTGGAGCAGTGCGTCCTGCTGAGTGTAATGGCGGAGTTCGCCCTCTCGTTCAGGGGCGGCGGCGCAGTCCACCAAAGCGAATGCTGTCCACGCCATCACGAGCGCACCAGAAGCGGAGCGCCGCTGGTGCCTGCAGTGAGCAGGCACTCCAGGCAGATGGCCGCTCCGGGAGAGGAGCCTGTCGAGACATCAATCGTTGAGGGTGCGGCAGTACAAGGCCCTTCGCTGACGTACACCAGGCGCTGTTGGGTGGAAACAAGCTGGCAGCCGCATGCGAGACGGTGCCCGTGGAGCGCGACGGGGTGACCGTCGATGATAAGGGTGGGCTCGCCTTCGATGATCGGGAAGACCCCCTGATGCAGCGGGCAGGTGGCGCTGTCGCCTTCACGTGCGACGGCGCGGCCCTCGATGTCTGTGCAGGGTGAGCCGTTGATGACGCGTCCGCTGCTGCTGGTCGTGTCACCAACGACAATCCAGTGTCGTCTCACGTTGAGATATCGAACCTGTTGGTCGGTGCCCAGCCTGCAATCCGGCAACGACATCCATCAAGCATTTGCAGCCATCATGCTGTCACTTATGGCACTCCATGCAGCTGCTGATTGTGATCGCTTCTCCCGTTTCTGCTGGAGAAACAAGAGCTTTCCAGAAATTTGGGGTCGCGGGATTCAGTCAATGAGGGCAGGGACGTGGTCTGCGCGACGCTGCGTTGATGAGTTCAGAAACCTGCGAGAAGCGACATGCACCCTCGTAATCAGAGAACGAACGCGGAGCGGCAGGGAAGCTGAGAAGTGCGCCCTCCTGGGGGAGGAAATTGCAGGGCTCTAAACGGGACGCGCGTTCGCGCGACATTTCACACAGAAATCCAGCAGCCCGGCGCATCGTCTCCCAACCCTCCACCCGGGAGCCCCACCATGCCGCTCGCCCGCATCGATCTCCGCAAAGGCCAATCCGCCGACTACCTGCAGCGTGTCGGCGAGGCCATCTACCAGGCCATGCGCGCGGTCGGCGTGCCCGAGAACGACCGCTTCCAGATTTTCCAGGAGCACGACGCCGCCACCCTGGTCTACGACCCCAGCTATCTGGGTGTGCAGCGCTCCGACGATTTCATCTGCATCCAGATCACCTGGAACGAGGGCCGCACCCTGGAGCAGAAGAAGGCGCTGTACGCGGGCATTGCTGACGGCCTGCATTCGGCAGTAGGCATCCGCCGCGAGGACGTGTTCATCAATCTGGTGGAAGTGAAGAAGGAGAACTGGTCGTTCGGACATGGCGTTGCCCAGTACGCGACGTGAGGCGCCTGCGTCACCCTGTCGCAGGGGTAAAACCCTGAACGTGGTCCAAGGTTGCGGCGCCGCGCCGTAGAATGCCCGGGTGCACCGCCCCCGATTCCACCGCCGGTTCCAGGCCCTGGCATGGCTCGCCCTGCTGCTGGTGCTGCTTGCCCCGCTGGTGAGCCGCTGGGTGGCGCACGGCCGCGTGGCAGCGGCGGCGCCGGTGGCGGCGATGGATCATTCGCTGCATGCGCAGCACACGATGGAAGGCCATCACGGCCATCATGCGATGGCAACGCCGCACGGTGAGGCCGCGAAGAATCCGCCCGCCGATCCACACGCCGATCACGAAATGGGCGTGGATTGCGATTACTGCCTGATCGCGGCGCGGCTGATCACCCTGCTGGTGGCGACGTTCCTGCTGCTGGTGCCCTTGGCGCCGGTCTGCCGGGCGCGGCTGGGCGCTGTGCTGGCAGTGCCCGCGCGCCTGGCGGGAACCCTCGGGGCGCGGGGACCACCGGCGGCATTGGCGGGCTGAGCCGCGCACGCGGCCGTGCATTCCCTCTGATGGAAGCCGCCAGGCATGGCCTGGCGCTACCGCGTGCGCTTTCCTTCCTGCTGCCCCGCAGTGCGGGGTGGCATTGCATGCCGTGAAAAAATGAAAAGACATCCGAAGCGCGTTGCCCTGCGTTGGGCGACGCTGCCGGCGCTGTGCGCCTGCGCCCTGCCTGTTGCACCTGCCCGTGCCGAAGCGGCGGGCCCGACCACCCTGGACACCGTACGCGTGGTCGATACCCGGCACGGTGCGCTGTCGGCCACCCCCGGCGCAGGTTCCGCGCTGGGCCTGAACGTGCTGCAGACACCTGCGGCCCTCACCGTGATCGACCGCGACCAGCTGGAGCAGCGCGGTGACTCCAACCTCAACGATGCGATCAGCCGCGCGGGTGCGATCAGCGCGATGCCGCATCCGGGCAATGGCCTCAGCGCACTGTCCAGCCGGGGTTTCACCGATGGGGCGTCGGTGATGCGTCTGTACGACGGGCTGCGCCAGTACGGGGGCGTCGGCATCACGTTCCCGTTCGATACTTGGTCCATCGAGCGCATCGAAGTGCTGCGCGGGCCGGCCTCGGTGATCCACGGCGACGGTGCGATCGGCGGTGTGATCAACATCGTGCCGAAGAAGCCTTCGCGTGGGACCGTCGAGAACGAGATCAGCGTGACGGTGGGCAGCGAGGACACCGCGCGCCTGGGCTTCGGCAGCGGTGGCGCGCTGACCCCCGAGCTGGCCTACCGGCTGGATGTGAGTGGCAACTACAGCGGTGGCTGGGTCGACCGTGGCCGCAACAACGATGCGACGTTCTCCGGTGCGTTGTTGTGGCAGCCGCGTGCGGATCTGCAGCTGACGCTCACCCACGCGCAAGGCTACCAGCAGCCGATGCGCTACTTCGGCACGCCGCTGGTCGAGGGCCGCCAGCTGGAAGCGCTGCGCCACCGCAACTACAACGTGGACGACAGCGAGATCCGCTACCGCGACCGCTGGACCCAGCTTGATGCGCTGTGGACACCGAATGCGAAGGTGGAATGGCGCACGCGCCTCTACCAGATCGACAGCCAGCGCGATTGGCGCAACGCCGAGGCCTATGTCTACAACCCGCGCACCGGGCTGATCGATCGTTCCGGCAATACCCAGATCACCCATAACCAGGACCAGACCGGGCTGACCTCGACGCTGCGCGTGCAGGGTGAGGTGGGCGGTCTTGCCAACAGTTTCGCGCTGGGGATGGATGCCAACCGCGCGCACTTCAAGCACACCAACAACACCTATGCCGGCAGCTCCGGCCCGGTCGATCCGTTCCATCCGGTGCCGGGGCAGTTTGCCAGCGATGCGCCGAACCTGCCGCGCTACCGCAACAGTGCCGAGCAGTACGCATTGTTCGTGGAAGACCGGCTGGCCCTGAGCGAGCGCTGGTCGGTACTGGGCGGGCTGCGCCACGACCGCGCGCGCATCGATCGTACCGATCTGATCAGCGGCCAGAGGGCATTCTCGAAGACCTACAGCAGCACCGGCTGGCGAGCAGGCACGGTATTCGCGCTGCAGCCGACGCTGAGCCTGTACGCGCAGTATTCGCAGGCGGCCGATCCGGTCAGCGGCCTGTTGATGATCAGCCCGGCCAACGGTGCCTTCGACCTGGCCAAGGGGCGTCAGGTCGAAGTCGGCCTGAAGCAGGCCTTCGACGGTGGCGAGTGGACGCTGGCGGCGTACCGGATCCGCAAGACCGGGCTGCTCAGCCGTGATCCGCTGCTGCCGGATCGTCGGGTGCAGGTAGGCGCGCAGACCTCGCGCGGAATCGAGGCGTCCTTGAACTGGAATTTCGCGCCGCAATGGACGCTCGATGCCAACGCGACGGTGCTGAAGGCCGAGTTCGAGGACTTCCTGGAAGCCACCGGTTCGCCGGCTGTGCTGGTCTCGCGCGATGGCAATGTGCCGCCGAACGTGGCAGAGCGGCTGGCCAATGTATGGGTGAGCTGGCAGTTCCTGCCGGACTGGACCGTGGCCGGCGGTGCGCGTTACGTCGGCAAGCGTTACGCCGACAACGCCAACACCGTGGAGCTGCCGGGCTACAGCACCACCGATCTGGCGCTGACCTGGCAGGCGGCACCGCGCACGCGGGTGACAGCCCGGGTGTTCAACGTGTTCGACAAGGCGTACTACGCCACGGCGTACTACACCAGTACCCAGTGGCTGCTGGGTGCGGATCGCCGCGTCGAGTTCACCCTCGATCATCGCTTCTGAGGACGAACGCCATGTCGCTGCGATCCACTGCCAAGCGCTGGACCTACCTGGTGCACCGTTGGCTGGGCATCGGCGGATGCCTGCTGATGCTGCTGTGGTTTGTCAGCGGCATGGTGATGCTGTTCGTCGGCTACCCGAAGCTGACGCCCGGCGAGCGGCTGGCGGCGTTGCCGGTGCTGGGCGACGCGCATGGGCTGCTGGGACTGTCGGCGTTGCCAGCGGCCGTGCAGGCTGAGCCGGAAAGCGTGGCGCTGACCACGCTGCGTGGCGAGCCCGCCTATGTGGTGCGTAGTGGCAACCACGTGGGAGCCTGGTCGGCGCGCACCGGGCAGGTCCTGCTGCCGGTATCGGCACAGCGCGCCGAAGCCTCGGCGGCGCAGTTTGCCGGCGGCCCGGCATTCGTGGGTGCGATGCGCGTGGATGAGGACCGTTGGACGCATTCGCGTGCGCTGGATGCGCATCGGCCGCTGTACCGGGTCGAGGTGGGCGGTGCGCGGCCGGGTGACCTCTATGTGTCTTCGCGCACCGGCGAGGTGGTGCTGGATGCACCGCATGTGCAGCAGCGCTGGAACTATGTGGGCGCTTGGCTGCACTGGCTGTACTTCCTGCGCATGCAGTCGGTGGACCCGGTGTGGACGTGGGGGGTGATCGTGCTGTCCGCACTGTGCACGGTGGCGGCGGTGAGCGGCATCGTGGTGGGGGTGTGGCGCTGGCGCTTCGCTGGCCACTATCGTTCCGGTGCGAAGACGCCGTACGTCGAGCCGTGGATGCGCTGGCATCATCTGATCGGTCTGGCGGCTGCGGCGTTCGTGTTCACCTGGATCTTCAGCGGGCTGATGTCGATGAATCCGCTGGGCGTGTTCAGCAGTGCGCGCGCGGCGATCGACACGGCGCAGTATCGCGGCGGTGCGGTGGCAGTGAATGGCCCACTGGGCGAACCGGCAGCGCTGCTGGCTGCGGCCCATGGTGGGCTGTTCATGCCGGTGGAGATCCAGTGGCGGCGCATCGGCGGTGAGCTGTTCGCGCTGTTGCTGGACGCGCAGGGCGATACGCGCATCGTATCCGCAGGCGAAGGGCATCTTCGGATGATGCAGCTGCTGCCGGTGGCATGGCTGCAGCAGAAGGCGCAGGCGATGTCTGCCGCGCCGATGCATCGGTTCGCGCTGCTGCATGCAGCGGATGCCTATTTCTATCCACGTGCGCCGGAGGCGATGAACGGCGCGGCGGTGCGCCGCTTCCCGGTGGCGGTGGCGGACTTCGGTGATGCCGAGGCGACGCGCGTCTACTTCGATCTGGGCAGCGGCGATCCACTGCTGACCCTGGGGCATCGTGAGCGCGTCGGGCGCTGGCTGTTCTACTTCCTGCACAGCTGGGACCTGCCGGCAATGCTGCGGCAGGAGACGGCCCGGCTGGGCGTGCTGCTGCTGTTGAGCACCGCCGGCACCGCGCTGTGCGCGACGGCTACGGTGATCGGTTATCGACGATTGCGGATGAAGGTCCGGCGTCGGCGCCGTTGATGCCGCGCGCTACACCCGCAGCCAGCGCGTGGACACCGCCACCAGCAGCAGCGCGATGGCCACACCGATGAATGCAGCGATCAGGCCGAAATGATTGGCGGCGAAGCCGATGAGTGCCGGGCCGGCAAGAATGCCGGCAAAGCCCAGCGTGGACACGGCGGTGATCGCCAGCGCGCCGGGCATGCGGGTCTGGTGGCCGGCCAGCGAGAACAGCGCCGGCGCGATGTTGGCGCAGCCGAGGCCGACCAGCACATAACCGGCCAGTGAGACCTGCCAGGGCGTGACAAGCGTCAGCACCAGCACGCCACTGGCCGCGAGCAGGCCACCGAACACGATGGCGCGTTCGCGTCCCACCCGCGCCACCAGTGCATCGCCGAGCAGGCGGGCCACGGTCATGGTCAGGGTGAAGATCACATAGCCGATGCCAGCCATGCGCGCATCGACGCTGCGCACGTCACTGAGAAAGACCGCGCTCCAGTCCAGCATCGCGCCTTCGCCGAGGAACGCGACGAAGGCCAGCACGCCGATGAACAGCACGATGCCGTGCGGCATGGCCAGCATCGGCGTGTCCTGCGGCATGCGCTCGCGGTGCCAGTACGACGCCGACAGCAGCATCGCCAGCAGCATCGCGGCCACGCCGATCAGCACCGACGCCAGCGGTGGCAGCTGCAGGGACAGCAGCACGGTAATCATTGCCGCGCCCAGGAAGCCGCCGATGCTGAAGAAGGCGTGGAAGCCGGACATCATCACACGTCGCGCTTCGCGCTCGACCACCACGGCCTGCACGTTCATCGTGCAGTCCATCGCGCCTACCGCGGCACCGAACACGAACAGCACCAGGCCCAGCAGCCACGCTGAACCGGCCAGGGCCAGGCCCGGCACGGTGAGGCAGATCAACAGCGTACTGGCCACCATCACCCGGCGGCAGCCCAGCCGCGCGGCCAGAACGCCCGCCACTGGCATCGCCAGCAGCGAACCGGCACCCAGGCAGAGCAGCACCAGGCCGAGCGTGGCGTCGTTGAGGTCCGCGCGTGCCTTGGCGAACGGTACCAGCGTCGCCCACAGTGCCGTGGCGAAACCGGGAATGAAGAATGCAGCGCGGGTCGCGTGCTGTTCGGCACGCGCGCGGTAGGCAACGGACATGGGCGGTTCGGTCAGGGCGGGGTGGGGTGCACCGCAATACCGGCAGCGAGGAAGCGGGCTGCCAGTGCGGGCGGGGCTGATGTGGTCAGCACCAGGTCGTCGATCTCGTCGAGGCCGGCGATCTGCCAGTGGCCACGGGCACCGAGTTTTTCGGTGGTGGCGGCGACAATGACGCGGCTGCTGCAGGCCACCATGGCGCGCTTCAAGGTGGCTTCTTCGGCATCCATCGCCCACACACCAGTGTCGCCGTCCACCGCGCACGGGCCGGGCAGGTACACGTCGGCGCGCAGGCGCTGCACCTGGGCCAGTGCTTCAGCACCGACCGCCCCGCCGCCGCTGGCCAGGCGGCCGCCGATCAGCTGCACGGAAGTGCCTTCATGCACGCTGGCGGCGGTGGCGATCTGCGGCGCGTTGGTAATCACCGTCAGTGCCAGTTCGGGCGGCAACTGCTGGGCGATGGCCAGGTTGGTCGAACCGGCATCGAGCAGCACCACCTGCCCAGGTTGCAGCAGGGCACAGACGCGCGCGGCCAGTTCGGCCTTGTCGCCACGATCGCGGGTCAGGCGCTCGCGCAGCGGGCGCTCCTTCGGCGGCGGCAGCACGGCGCCGCCGTACACGCGCTGGCACAGGCCTTGGGCGGCCAGTTCACGCAGGTCGCGGCGGATCGAATCTTCGGAAACCGCATAACGACGCGCCAGTTCCGCGGCGATCACGCGGCCCTGCTGGCGCAGTTCCTCGAGGATCTGCCGGGTACGTTCGGCGGGGAGGGGGCTGGAATCGGCGTTCATGGGATAAGTGTGCATATTCGTGCATGAACATGCAATAACGTGCATTCCGGGTCGACGCACGGGAGCCCCTTCTCCCGGACGGCCCTGGAAAAGTGCGAGGTGCGGGGCTTGGCCGGGCGAGCGCCGGCTCTGTAGGTTCATCAGGCCGCGTAGGCGACCCAGCCCTTGAAGGTGAATCCGGCGTAGAACAGCTCGATGTCCTTGAAGCCTGCCTCCTGCAGCACCTCCACCTCCTGTTCCGGTGACAGCAGCGGCAGGCGCTCGGCGATGGCGGTGATCGCGCGCTGTGCATCCGCACGGGCAATGCCGGAAGCCTCGCCGAAGGCCGCATAGCGCCTCAACCAGCGCAGCTTCGCCTCCGGCTCCTGCGGGATGCTGTGGTGGGCCACCACCAATGGCGCACCCGGACGCAGCCGCCTGCGCAGTTCGCGCAGGGTATGCCGGCGCTGGTCGATATCGAGGAAGTGCAGGGTCAGCAGGCAGCTGGCGCCATCGAAGATCGTGGCCGGGGCATCCTCGATGTAGCCCTCCAGCAGCTCCACGTGGTTCATCCGTGTGCCGAGCGTTTCGCGGGCCAGCGCCAGCATCGGGCCGGCCGGATCGACTCCGAGCATGCGCCAGTATGGGTGGGCGTCAGCGAAGGCCTTCAGCTCGAGGCCGCCACCGGCGCCGAGCACCAGCACGTGGCCGTGCTCGGGCACGTGCTCGGCCAGCAGCAGGTGGGCCATCTGTTGCAGACCGAGGAATCCAGGTACCTGCCGCAGCGGTCCCTCGTGATAGCGGGCCGCAGCCTGGGCATCGGAGAACGAAGGCATCCGGGGGCACCTGCAGCAGGAGGGGAATTATCACTGTAGCGCGGGCGTCAAGAGGTGCCGCCCAGTCCGCGATGCGGCTGCGGCGTGGTGCGCGCGCAGGGCTTCGCCGCCTGTCATCGTGGCGTCGTCGATGCCTCACGCCGGCTATGCAGGCCAGCGTCCACGCTTGATCGTCCCCGCCCCCACGGAGACCGACCATGTGGCTGCTTGATCATCTCTGGCCTGCACGCCGGCCCGCGCCTCCGCCGCGCCCCGTTCAAGCGGAGCCCGCGCCACGCCGGCCCTGGCGCAAACGCCCCGCGCGGGCCGGCCGCAGCGGCATGGCGCCCTGGCAGAAGGTCACCGCGCCGACACGCCGTACCCGGCACTAGGCCGGGCGGTCGGCCGGATGGTTCACGCCATCGCTGACCGGAATCACGCCCAGCGCGAAGGGATCGATGCCCTCCAGGCAGGCGACGTTGTAGCCGTACTGGTCGGGGTTCGAACGCCGACGGTGGTGGGTGTAGATGCCGCACACATCGCAGAAGTAGTGCTCGGCCACATGCGTGTTGAACTGGTACAGCCGCAGATGGTCCCGCCCTCGTACCACCTGCAGCCCTGCGAGGGCGACGCTGGCGGCGATGGCGCCGCGGCGGCGGCACATCGAACAGTCGCAGCGGCGCGGGTCGACGATGCCGTCCGGCAGGTCCAGCAGCAGTTCGACCGTACCGCAATGACAGCGGGCGCTGTGCTGGGGTTGGACCGCAACACCGGCCACGGAGGTAATGCCCATCGATGCTCCTGGAAGAGGGAACGGTATGTGGAAAACCGCGTTGCAGACGGTGCACCCAGCAGCCTGAACGGGCCGTAGATGCCAGGGCGAACCCGCTTGTGGCTAACTATGCGCCCCCGGGACCACGACAGGACGCCAGTGAAAGCCGCAGGACGTTGGATGACAGGAAGTGTGATGGTACTGCTGGCACTGTGGGTGGCTGGCCTGCTGCTCTATCAGCTGCCGGGGCCGGGCTGGCTGGCGTCGGCCGTGGCGGTACTGTGGTTGCTGTCCGCCCTGTGGGCGTCCTGGCGGGTTGCCCGTGGCCATGGCACGCGACGGCTCGGCATGGCCTTCGGCGTGGCGCTGGCCTTGGCGCTGGGGTGGTGGATGCTGCTGACCCCGCGCCAGGATCGCGTCTGGGCCGATGACGTAGCGCAACGCCTGCACGTGGTCTCCTTCGATGGGCGGCATGTGGTGCTGGACAACGTGCGCGATTTCACCTGGCGCAGCGAAACCGACTATGACGCGCGCTGGGTGCGCCGCACGTACGACCTGGACCAGCTGCGTTCGGCCGACCTGGTGCTTTCGTACTGGATGGGGCCGGCGATCGCCCACACGCTGATCTCGTTCGGCTTCGACGATGGCCGCCATGTCGTGTTCTCGCTGGAAATCCGCAAGGAACGCGGGGAATCGTTCTCGGCACTGGGGGGATTCTTCCGCAAGTTCGAGATGACCCTGGTGGCCTCCGAAGAGACCGACATCATCCGCACGCGTACCAACGCGCGTGGCGAGGATGTCTATCTGTACCGCCTGCATGGCATGGACCGCGCACAGTTGAAGGAACTGTTCGCTGCCTACATCGCGCAGGCACGCGAGCTGGATGCAAAGCCCGGCTTCTACAACACGCTGACCAGCAACTGCACCACCATCGTCTTCGATCTGGCCAGGCATATCGCGCCGCGGTTGCCGCTGGACTACCGCCTGCTGCTGTCCGGCTATCTGGCCGAGTACGCGCAGGAGGTCGGGGCATTGACGCCGGGGGTGCCGTACGCAGTGCTGCATGCCAAGGGCCGGATCACCCAGCGCGCGCTGGACCTGGGTGACGGCGGCAACTTTTCCACCGTGATCCGCCAGGGCGTGCCCGGCACCGAGCAGGACCCGCAGTGATGCTCATGTCCATACTTTCCCGCTGGCAGCGCGTGCTGCCGGCGTCGCTGGCGATCTTCATGCTGCTGGCCGGCAGCGGCTGCGCGATGGTCACCGTCAAGCAGGTGAAATCCAGTGACTCGCTGGTCAACAAGCGTGCCGATGTGCTCAACACCGGCAAGCTCAGCCCCGCGGCCCGGGAAACGCTGAGTGCAGCCGGGCTGGATGAGTCGCAGTGCGAGAAGGACTTCGTGGTCTGTCGCAGCACGCTGTTGATGACCGACGATCTCAACGTCGAACAGCGGCTGTCCGCGTTGTCGGAGCTGTGGGTGAAGGCAGCGCTGGCGCTGACCCCGAAGAAGACGGCGGCGGGCGATCCACCGATGAGCGATGCGGCACTGGACGCATGGCTGGAAGCGGCGCGCTATGCCTACGCCTACCTGTTCTACAGCGGCCGTTCGCCGTCCGATCGGGCGTTCGAGGACCGGCAGACGCAGGTGCGCGACTACTACAACTATGCAGCCGAGAAGGCCGCGGTGGTTCTGTTCGTGCGGGCGCGCGCCGCCGCGCTCGCCGGCGAGGACTATACGAAGCCGATCACGGTCGGCAGCTGGTCGCTGGCCTCCAACTACCAGCAGCTGGCCCTGAAGAGCATTCCGGCGCAGCTGGTACCCGCTGGCACGGTCAGCTTCGTCGGCCTGCGCAGTACCTATCGACGCGACGGTTTCGGTGCGGAGCTGGTGATGGTGATGGACCCGCCGAAGCTGGTTGCTCCGGCGGTCTCCGCAGATGGCCCGAAGGCGGACGGCGGGCAGGACGACGACAGCGATGCGCGTCGTGGTCGCCGCCATCGCCATGATGATGTGGTGCCGGAGTTCAGCGAGATGTCCTCGATCAACGTCACCGCGCTGCTGCGCTTCGAGGGCAGCACGCTGGAGGACGTGATGCGTACCCGCCGGGTCGAGCTGGACGCCTATTCGCCCGAAGCGACCGAGCGCATCACCCTGCACGGCGAGCAGGTGCCGCTGGCCGGCAACTTCACTGCCGCCTACGGCCTGTGGCTGGCGCAGAGTGGCTTCGCCCGGCAATCGCTGCGCACGCTGTTCGGCATGAGCGAGGGTATCGGTGAGCCGCACATCTACCTGATGCAGCCGTGGGATCCGAACCGCCGCATCATCTTCATGCTGCATGGCCTGGCCAGCAGCCCGGAAGCGTGGGTGAACCTGGCCAACGAGATCATGGGCGATCCCGAGCTGCGCCAGCAGTTCCAGGTGTGGCAGGTGTATTACCCGACCAACGCGCCGATCGCGCTGAACCGCTATGAGATCGCTACTGCATTCAACGACACGCTGAAGCATTTCGACCCGGATGGCAGTACGCGCGCATCGAAGGACATGGTCTACATCGGTCACAGCATGGGCGGCGTGCTGGCCCGCCTGCTGGTGAGCGACTCGGGCGATGTGCTGTGGAACGACCTGCTGGCCAACTATGACCTGAAGGGTGAACGACTGAAGCGGGTGCAGAACAAGCTGGGCCCGCTGCTGCACTTCAAGGCGCAGCCGAATGTGGAACGGGCGATCTTCATCGCCGCCCCGCATCAGGGCACCGACATCGCCGGCAACAGGGTTGGCCGCCTGATCGGCCGCCTGGTGCGCCTGCCGCTGACCATCCTGGGCAAATTCGAGGATGTGTTCCTGGCGCTGGCGCAGGCCGAGCAGCAGGTTGACGGCACCGCCAAGCCGAAGATTCCCAACAGCATCGACAACCTCAAGGCCAGCGATCCGTTCGTGAAGGCGGCCGCACAGCTGCCGATCGAAGCGGGCCTGAAGTACCACTCGATCATCGCCCAGCGCAAACCGGAACTGCCGTTGGAGAAATCCGACGATGGGCTGGTGCCGTATTGGAGCGCGCACCTGCCGGGGGCGCTGTCGGAGAAGGTCATCATCTCCGGACACAGCGTGCAGGAATCGCCGCAGGCCGTGCTGGAGGTGCGCCGCATCCTGCACCGGGACATCGATGACGTGGACGCGGCGGCCACGCCATGACTGCACTGATCGCCGGGCCACGCCCGGCCGAATCAACCGGTGGCGTTACACCCGGCGTGCAATCAGCGTGGACAGCAGAGCCAGGCCCAGGGTGATCGCCAGGCACAGCACGTAGCCGATGTGCGGCCTGTCGTCCACGAACAGGGCAAACAGCGCGCCGGAGACGGCCAGTGCGGTGGTGACCGCCAGCGCCTCGCTCAACTGCAGCGCCGAGGTGTTGGCTCCCTGTTCGTGCGGTGCCGAAAGGGACAGGGTCAGTACCGAAAGACTGGCGTAGATCATGCCCATGCCGAAGCCGGT
Source organism: Stenotrophomonas sp. STEN008 (assembly GCF_056760435.1). NCBI lineage: Bacteria > Pseudomonadati > Pseudomonadota > Gammaproteobacteria > Lysobacterales > Lysobacteraceae > Stenotrophomonas > Stenotrophomonas sp. STEN008. Next base: position 29,855 of record NZ_JBRRET010000035.1, read on the forward strand.
CAGCGTCCAGCCGATCAGAGCCACCGGCAGCGGTACCGTGCGGAACAGCACCGCCAGCGTGGCCGCGATACCGATCGCCATCAGCGGCGTTCCCGCGCGCAGCAGCTGCTGGCGTGACCAGCCATTGCGCTGGTGGCCCTGCAGCCACGACCCGGCGAACCAGCCCAATGCCCCCAGGCTCAACACCGCGCCGGCCCCGCTGGGTGACAGCCCGCGCTCGCGCTGCAGCAGCAGTGGCAGGTAGGCCTCGCAGGCGAAGAATGCCGCAGCGGCGATGCCGCGCAGGGCGATCACACTGGGCAGGCCGCGATGCAGGCGCAAGGTGCCGGCAGGCAGCAGCCGCTGCACGCAGAACAGCAGCGCAAGCATCGCCACAGCGATGCACAGCACTGCCGCCATCCCTTGCTGCTGCCCGCCGAGATACAGCAGCAGCGCTGCCAGCGACGCGCCGCTGGCCCAGCGCACCACCCGGCTGCGATTGCCGCTGTCGCCCGCAGGCGAGGGCTGCAGGCGTGACAGTGCAGGTCGCAGCAGCAATGCAGCGGGTAGCGCCAGCAGCGGCACGGCCAGGAACACCCACCGCCAGCCCAGGTGCTGCACGATGAGCCCGCTCGCAGCCGGGCCGATCATCGACGGCACCACCCAGCCAGCGGAGAATGCTGCGAACACCTTCGGCCGCAGCGATTCGGGGTAGGTACGGCCGACCATCACATACAGCGAGACCGAGATCGCGCCCGCGCCCAGGCCCTGCAGCAGCCGCCCGGCCACCAGTATCCCCATGTGCGTGGCCAGGCCGGCCAGCAGCAGGCCCAGTACGAAGCACGCCAGGCCCCACCACAGCGGCCGCGCGGGCCCGTGCCGGTCGGCCCAGAGGCCAGCGAGTGTCATGCCGATGACGCTGGTGGCGAGGGTTCCGCCGAAGGCCAGCGCGTACAGGCGAAGCCCGTCAAGCGCGGCGGCGACGGTGGGCATGGCTGCGGCCACCGCCAGCGCTTCGAAGGCGTGCAGCGAAACCAGGGCGACCATGCCGAGGGTGGTCGCACGATAGCGCGCGGAGAGGATGGAGGTTTCGGCAGGAGGGGCGGCGTCGGCAGCAGGTGGAGTCGGGGTCATGCGGAAAGTCTGGGAGGCCGCGCTTGTCATCCGGCGGCGAAGACCGCAGCATGACACCTGAACTATAGTTGAGGTCAAGCAATGGTGTCGCAGGAACTGAGTGTGGGTGAGGTTTCGCAGCGCAGCGGCGTGGCCGTATCCGCACTGCACTTCTATGAGCGCAAGGGCCTGATCAGCAGCCTGCGTACCTCGGGCAACCAGCGCCGCTTCAGCCGCGACGTGCTGCGCCGGCTGGCGGTGATACGCGTTGCACAGCGCGTGGGCATGCCGCTGGAGGCGGTGGCGCGCGCTTTCGAAAGCCTGCCGCAGGGCAGGGCACCGACCAAGGCCGACTGGGCCACGCTGTCCGCACGCTGGCGGACCGAGCTGGATGAGCGCATCCACATGCTGCAGCTGCTGCGTGACGAACTGACCGGGTGCATCGGTTGCGGCTGCCTGTCACTGAAGCGCTGCCGGCTGGCCAACCCCGAAGATGTCCTCGGGGAACGTGGTGACGGTCCGATGCGCTGGGGCTGAGGCCCCGGCACATCGGAGGGCACGCCAGGCTGGATCATGCATCACCAGACGGTGATCGTTTCACCGCTCAGGATGCCTTCCACCGCGCGCTGGTACGCCAGTGCCGCGCGCTGGGCGGTGACCGCTTCAAAGCCGGGGAAGTAGGGCGCGTAGGCATCCATTGATTCGACCAGCACATTCGGGCTGACGACATTGATGCGCAGCCCGCGGGGCAGCAGCTCCAGGGCCGCTGCGCGCACGAATCCTTCCAGCGCGGCGTTCACCGAGGTTGCATTGACGCCGTCGCGGATCGGCTGGGCACTGACGATGCCGCTGGTCAGGGTGATCGAGCCACCGGCGGTGAGGTGATGCTGGGCGGCCAGTGCCAGCCGTACCTGACCGAGCAGCTTGTCCTGCAGGCCGACGTTGAACCGTTCGGGCGTCATGTCACGCAGGGGACCAAAATGCAGTTTGCCTGTTGTGGAAATCACCGCATCGACCGCGCCGGTGCGGGTAAACAGTTCGTTGACGCTGGCATCGTCGGTCAGATCGACGCGCAGCGTGCCGCTGCTGCGCCCTGCGTCCAGGATCTGGTGCTGCTGGCCGAGCTGGCGCGCGACGGCCTGGCCGAGCGTGCCGGTGGCGCCCACGAGAAGAATCTTCATGACGGTTCCTTGCTTGGGGGAGATGAAGCGCAGTCTGCGCCGTGACGACGCGGTTTGGTAAGCCGCGTATGATTTGCTGATTACTAATCAGGACTTAGCAATGGACATGCTGCGCTGCATGCAGGCCTTCGTCGCCGTGGCCGAGCGCGGGAGTTTCGCCGCTGCCGCCGAGCACCTGCAGGTGTCTGCGGTGATGGTGGGCAAGTACATCCAGCAGCTGGAAAGCCACCTCGGCACCGCGCTGTTGCAGCGGAACACGCGGCGGCAGCGCCTGACCGAAGCGGGTAGCGCCTATCTGGCCGGTTGCCGGCAGGTGCTGGAACAGGTGCAGCAGGCCGAGGCGGACGTGGCCGGCCTGCAGCTGCAGCCGCGCGGTGTGTTGCGGGTCAGTGCTCCCACCACCTGGGGCAGCTGCGTGCTGGCGCCCCGGTTGGCCGAACTGCTGCGTGCACAGCCGCTGCTGAACATCGAACTGGATCTGAGCAATCGGCGGGTGGACCTGATCGAAGACGGCTTCGACGCGGCGATCCGGGTCGGTCCGCTGCCCTCGGCGGACATCGTGGCGCGTCCGCTGCCTCCCTATGCGATGAGCCTGTGCGCAGCGCCGTCGTACCTTCGCCGTCGAGGCACGCCGCGGACGCCCGCGGATCTGCAGGGGCACGATTGTCTGAGCCACCTGGCGTGGCGTGGCGGGCACGGTTGGCAGCTGGCCAGTGGCGAGCATGTGGACTGGGAGGCGCGGCTCACCAGCAATGACGGCTTCGCGCTGCGCGAGGCCGCCGTGGCGGGGGCCGGGCTGATTCTGCAACCGACGGCGCTGCTGGCCACGGAGATCGCTGCAGGCCGGCTGAAACCGCTGCTGCGCGACCATCTGCCGGCGCCGCGGCCGATGCATCTGATCTATCTGCCGGACCGTCGCCCGCGCCCGCGCCTGCAGTGCTTCGTCGACTTCGTCATGACCACGTTGGGGCAATGAGCATCGGGGGAGATGGGGTCAGATCCCTTTGCCCCGGCAGAGGGATCTGACCCCAAGGAATCAGTCGTTTGCCGCTGACAGTGCCTGGCCGCGCACCTGTGCGGCGCGCAGCGCGGCATCCACCAGTGCCTCGAAGCCGCCGGCCTGGAAGCTTTCGATCGCAGCCTGGGTGGTGCCGTTGGGCGAGGTCACGCGGCGGCGCAGCTCGGCGGGACTTTCGCCCGCTTCATCGAGCATGCGTGAGGCGCCCAGCAGCGTCTGCACCACCAGCGTGCGTGCGGCGTCGGCGGGCAGACCCTGGGCGATGCCTGCCGCTTCCATCGCTTCGGCGAGCAGGAACACATAGGCCGGACCGCTGCCGGAGACAGCGGTGACCGAATCCATCAACGGCTCGCTGTCGATCCATACCGTGCGTCCAGCACTGGCCAGCAGGTGCTCGGCCTGGGCCCGCTGCGGTGCATCCACTGCCGGTGTTGCGTACAGGCCGGTGACGCCGGCACCGAGCAGCGCGGGCGTGTTGGGCATCGCGCGCACCACCGGCAACGTGCCGCCCAGCCAGCGCTGCAGCTGCGTGCTGGTGATGCCGGCGGCGATCGAGACCACCAGCGGTCGGTTGTCCTGCGCCAGCGGCTGCAGCGACTGGCAGACGTCGCGCAGTACCTGTGGCTTGACCGCCAGCAGCCAGGTCTGGCCCTGCGCGGCGGCCGCGCTGGCGCTGTCGTGGGTATGCACGCGGAAGTCGCTGGCAAGCGCATCGCGCACGGCGGCGACCGGCTCGGCCACGTGGATGCGCGTGGCAGGCACGCCCTGGCGGATCAGGCCGGCGATCAGGCTGCGCGCCATGTTGCCGCCGCCGATGAAGGTGATGGAATCTGCTGCCATGGAAGTCTCCTCGGAATGTCAGGCCGGCCGCGGACGGGCGCCGAACAGGGCGGTGCCGATGCGCACCAGGGTGGCGCCTTCGGCGATGGCCTCGGTGTAGTCGCTGCTCATGCCCATCGAAAGGGTATCGACCTGCGGGAAGCGGTCGGCCAGTGTCTGGAAAAGTGTGCGCATGCGCACGAATGCGTCGCGGCGGCGTTCCGCCTCCGGCCACGGCGCCGGGATCGCCATCAGACCCCGCAACCGCAGGCCAGGCTCGGCGGCGACGGCCTCGGCCAGGGCCTGGACGTCCTCTGGCGCGCAGCCGTGCTTGCTCGATTCATCATCGATGTTGACCTGGATCAGCACGTTCAGCGCTCCGCGCGCCGCCGGTCGATGGCGGGCCAGTGCGGTCACCAGCTTGGGACGGTCCACGCTCTGCACCCAGTCGAAATGCGTGGCCACCGCTTCGGCCTTGTTGGACTGCAGATGGCCGATCAGGTGCCACTCCAGGTCCAGGTGCTGCAGCGCCTGCATCTTGGCCAGCGCTTCCTGCACGTAGTTTTCGCCGAAGGCGCGCTGGCCCTGTGCAGCAAGGGCGGCCACGGCCTCGGCGGGTTGGGTCTTGGAGACCGCCAGCAGGCGCGGCGGCGCACGTCCTGCGGCCTCGGCCGCAGCGTGCAGGGTACTCAGGATCTGGGGCAGGGCAGTGGCCACGTAACGCGTTCCAATCGATCAGGAGGCTATACTGCCGCCCGGGGAAAGATCCTTCCAGTCGAAGCCGTTATTGGGGAGTAGCCGCTCATGGATATCGCCGAGCTGTTGGCGTTTTCCGTAAAGAACAAAGCGTCCGACCTGCACCTGTCCGCAGGCCTGCCGCCGATGATCCGCGTGGACGGCGACGTTCGCCGCATCAACATCCCGGCACTGGACCACAAGCAGGTCCATGCGCTGGTGTACGACATCATGTCCGACAAGCAGCGCCGCGACTACGAGGAATTCCTCGAAGTGGACTTCTCGTTCGAGATCCCGTCGCTGGCACGTTTCCGCGTGAATGCGTTCAACCAGAACCGGGGTGCGGGCGCGGTGTTCCGTACCATTCCGTCGGAGGTTCTGACGCTGGAGGATCTGGCCTGCCCGCCGATCTTCCGCGAACTGATCCAGCAGCCGCAGGGCCTGATCCTGGTGACCGGCCCGACCGGTTCGGGCAAGTCGACCACGCTGGCCGCGATGATCGACTACATCAACAAGAGCGAATACGGCCACATCCTCACTGTCGAGGATCCGATCGAGTTCGTGCACACCTCGCAGAAGTGCCTGATCAACCAGCGCGAAGTACACCGCGATACGCATGGCTTCAACGAGGCACTGCGCTCGGCACTGCGAGAAGACCCGGACATCATCCTGGTCGGCGAACTGCGCGACCTGGAAACCATCCGCCTGGCACTGACCGCCGCGGAGACCGGCCACCTGGTGTTCGGCACCCTGCACACCAGTTCGGCGGCCAAGACCATCGACCGCATCATCGACGTGTTCCCGGCCGGCGAGAAGCCGATGGTGCGCTCGATGCTGTCCGAGTCGCTGCGCGCGGTGATCTCGCAGGCACTGTTGAAGAAGGTGGGCGGCGGCCGTACCGCAGCGTGGGAGATCATGGTGGGCACGCCGGCCATCCGCAATCTGATCCGCGAAGACAAGGTGGCGCAGATGTACTCGGCGATCCAGACCGGTCAGCAGCAGGGCATGATGACGCTCGACCAGCACCTGCAGGACCTGGTCAACCGACGCGTTATCACCGCCAACCAGGGCCGCTATTAGGCAAAGCACAAGCTACTTTTCGTGTCAGCCATGGCCGAAGCGGCCCCCGGCGCGCGACCGCGCCGGCGACTCCGCGATGTTCCGACCATCGACTGAAGCCTGGCACATGCCTCCTGGGAGCCTGCCGTGAACACCACCGCCACCACCATCGATTTCACCTCCTTCCTCAAGCTGATGGCGCACCAGCGCGCCTCGGACCTGTTCATCACCGCGGGCATGCCGCCGGCGATGAAGGTCAATGGCAAGATCGCGCCGATCACGCAGACACCCCTGACGCCGCAGCAGAGCCGCGACCTGGTGCTGAACGTGATGACGCCGGCACAGCGCGAAGAGTTCGAGAAGACCCACGAATGCAACTTCGCCATCGGCCTGTCCGGTGTCGGCCGTTTCCGCGTGAGCTGCTTCTATCAGCGCAACCAGGTGGGCATGGTGCTGCGTCGCATCGAGACGCGCATCCCGACCGTGGAAGAACTGAGCCTGCCGCCGATCATCAAGACGCTGGCGATGACCAAGCGCGGCATCATCCTGTTCGTCGGTGCGACCGGCACCGGCAAGTCGACGTCGCTGGCAGCGATGATCGGTTATCGCAACCAGAATTCCACCGGCCACATCATCACCATCGAGGATCCGATCGAGTTCGTGCACAAGCACGAGGGCTGCATCATCACCCAGCGCGAAGTGGGCATCGATACCGACAGCTGGGAGGCCGCGCTGAAGAACACGCTGCGCCAGGCGCCGGACGTGATCATGATTGGTGAGGTGCGTACCCGCGAAGGCATGGACCACGCCATCGCCTTCGCCGAGACCGGCCACCTGGTGCTGGCGACGCTGCATGCCAACAACGCCAACCAGGCGATGGACCGCATCATCAACTTCTTCCCGGAAGACCGTCGCAACCAGCTGCTGATGGACCTGTCGCTGAACCTCAAGGGCGTAGTCGCCCAGCAGCTGGTGCCGTCCCCCGATGGCCGCTCGCGCAAGGTTGCGATGGAGATCCTGCTGGGCACGCCGCTGGTGCAGGACTACATCCGCGACGGCGAGATCCACAAGCTGAAGGAAGTGATGAAGGAATCGGTCCAGTTGGGCATGAAGACCTTCGACCAGAGCCTGTTCGAGTTGTACCAGGCCGGTGAGATCAGCTACGAGGATGCGCTGCGGTATGCCGATTCGCAGAACGAAGTGCGGCTGCGCATCAAGCTGAGCCAGGGCGGTGACGCGCGCACCCTGTCGCAGGGCCTGGACGGCGTGGAAATCTCCGAGATCCGCTGAAGCAGCAGAGGACGGCAGCCGGGCGTCGCCCGGCGCCGCGGAAGATCACCGGGACGGCCGGATTCATGAAATCCAGTCATGACCGACTGCGGCGCAGCCGGTTCAATCCGATGAGGCCGCAGGCGTATCGTCAGCGCTCCCCCTCTGGAGCATGACAATGCAGACACGTGAACTCGGCCGCAGCGGCCTGAAGGTTTCCGCCCTCGGCCTGGGCTGCATGGGCCTGAGCCACAGCTACGGCAAGCCCGTGGAACTGGAGCAGGGCGTCGCGCTGCTGCACGCAGCCGTGGAGCGCGGGGTCACCTTCTTCGACACGGCCGAGGTGTACGGCCCGTACACCAACGAGGCACTGCTGGGCAGGGCGCTGGCGCCGCATCGGGACCGGCTGGTGATCGCCACCAAGTTCGGTTTCCGCAATGCCCAGGCCGATACCGGGCTGGACAGCCGCCCGGAGAACATCCGTGCCGTGGCCGAAGCCAGCCTCAAGCGCCTGCGTACCGACCACATCGATCTTTTCTACCAGCACCGTGTCGATCCCAACGTGCCGATCGAGGACGTCGCCGGTACCGTGCGCGACCTGATTGCCGAAGGCAAGGTCGGCCACTTCGGGCTCTCCGAAGCGAGTGCCGCCACCGTGCGCCGCGCACATGCCGTGCAGCCGGTGGCTGCGGTGCAGAGCGAGTACTCGCTGTGGTGGCGCGAGCCGGAGCGCGAACTGCTGCCGACCCTGCAGGAGCTGGGCATCGGCTTCGTACCATTCAGTCCGCTGGGCCGGGGCTTCCTTACCGGTACGATCAATGCAGAGACCACGTTCGAGGCCGACGACTTCCGCAACACCGTGCCGCGGTTTGAAGTCGAAGCGCGCCGGGCGAACCAGGCGCTGGTGGACCGGATCGGCGCCATTGCCGCCGCCCGCGGTGCCACCCCGGCACAGGTGGCATTGGCCTGGCTGCTGGCGCAGGCGGACTGGATCGTGCCGATTCCGGGTACCACCAAGGTGCATCGCCTGGAAGAGAACCTGGGAGCGGTGGACCTGCAGCTGTCGAGCGAAGAACGGCAGCGCATCGCGCAGGCGCTGGATGAAGTGTCGATCGTCGGCGAGCGCTACAACGCCCAGCGTGCGGCGCAGGTCAAGGGCTGATCGTGGTGGGTGCGGGCCATGGGCCCGCACTCATCGGTCCATCATCGGCCCGCGCAGGGCATCGAGCACCGTGCGCATCGCCAGGGTCACGTGGTGGCGCGAGGGGTAGTACGCGTAGTAGCCATCGAACGGCGGGCACCAGTCGTCCAGCACCGATTGCAGGCGGCCATCGTCCAGCATCGGCAGGACCTGGTCTTCCGGCAGCCAGGCCAGCCCGCTGCCGGCCAGTGCCGCGCTGCGGGTCATGCCCATCGTGTTGAAGGTCCACTGCCCGCTCACGCGCACGCTCAGTTCGTGGCCATCCTGGCCGAAGTCCCATGGCATCAGTCCGCCATGGGTGGGCAGGCGCAGGGTGATGCAGTTGTGGCTGGCCAGGTCGTGGGGGGGGGGGGGGGGGGGGGGGGGGGGGGGGGGGGGCCGGGGGCCGCCCCCGCCCCGCCCCCCCCGGGGGGGGGGGGGGGCGGGGGGGGGGGCGGGGGGGCCGGGGGGGCCCGGACCCCCCCGCGCCCCCCCCCCCCCCCCCCCCCCCCAGCGGGGGGCTGATGGGCACGGCGATCATGTCGCGTGCCAGGCGCTCGCCGAGGCGGATGCCGATGTCATAGCGCTCGGCGACGATGTCGGCCAGGCCATAGTCGGTGGTCAATTCGATCTTCAGGTCGGGGAAGCGCTGCAGCAGGGGGGCCAGCCGCGGCCACGCCAGATACTCAGCGGCGTGGCCGGTGGCGTTGATGCGGATGGTCCCGGCGGGGCGGTCGCGGTACTCGGCCAACGCGGCCAGTTCGTGCTCGATCTCGGCCAGGCGTGGTGCCAGCGTGGCGAGCAGGCGGGCGCCAGCCTCGGTGGTGGAGACGCTGCGGGTGGTCCGGGTCAGCAGGCGCACCCCGAGCCGCTCTTCGAGGCCGCGCATGGCGTGGCTGAGCGCGGACTGCGAGACACCCAGCTGGGCGGCCGCGCGGGTGAAGCTGCCCTCGCGGGCGACGTGGACAAAGGCCTGCAGGTCGTTGAGGTTTTCGCGCGGCATGCGGGAATGATACGGCGCCGCCGCTGCCCGCTGCCGCGCAGGCTGATGCTTTCCGGGGAGCCCTCAGGCAGGGCGGCGCATCCAGCTGAACGATTTCATCTGCAACTGTCATGCGGATCGTGTCTAATACCGCCTCCCCCCGCTGTCCCCCCACCCGCATGTCCCATCCTTCCCATGGCCCCGCGCCGTGCGACGACGCTGACGGCCACCTGGTCACCGCCGGTCCGTTGACTCCGCCCCCGGACAGCGCCGGTACCACCGCCGACGAGAAAGCGCTGCGCCACTCGGTGGCCGAGGACGTGCAGGGCATGGTGCTGGCGACGATGGTGGCCTCGCTGGGCCTGGCCATCTTTGCCAAGGGCGGGCTGATGATCGGCGGCATGGCCGGCATGGCCTTCCTGCTGCACTACTCCATGGGCTGGAACTTCGGGCTGGTGTTCGTGCTGGTCAATCTGCCCTTCTACTGGGTGGCGCTGCGGCGCATGGGCTGGGAGTTCACCCTGAAGACCTTTGCCGCGGTTACCGCCTGCGGCGTACTGACCGATCTGCTGCCGCGCTGGATCGATTTCTCGCACATCCATCCGCTGTACTCGGCGATCGTCGGCGGCGCGCTGTCGGGGCTGGGCATCCTGTTCTTCATCCGCCACCGTGCCAGCCTGGGCGGCATCGGCATCCTGGCGGTCTACCTGCAGCGCACCCGTGGCTGGAGCGCCGGCAAGGTGCAGATGTCCTACGATGCCTGTCTGATGATCGCCGCGTTCTTCGTGCTTTCGCCGTCCAAGGTGATGTATTCGGCGATCGGCGCGGTGGTGCTCAGCCTGGTGCTGATGTTCAACCACCGGCCCGGCCGTTACATGGGCGTGTAAGCGCGCCTTCCGCGTTCGCCGGGGGGGGGGGCCCCGCGGCCGCCCCCGGGGGGGGGGGGGGCCCCCCCCCCGCCCCGGGGGGGGGGGCGGCGGGGGGGGGGGGGTTGGGGGGGGGGGCGGGGGGGGCGCCCCCCCCCCCCCCCCCGGCGGGTGGGGGCGGCCCCCCACCCCAAGGAGAAAAAGGGGGGCGGGGTGGGGGAACGGCAGGGACGGGGGGGGCGGGCGCGGGGGGGGGGGGGGGGGGGGAGGACCGGGCGGGGGGTGA
>NZ_JBRRET010000036.1:0-40165 GCF_056760435.1 Stenotrophomonas sp. STEN008
CTGCCGGCGAAGTAAAGGAGGAGGCGACGGTCGAAGGCCGGCGCCGGGGGACATTCGCCGGCAGGGCGGCCCGCCCGCGCGCGGCTTGGGTTCGGTCCCATGCGATGGGCGCAAAAAAAAACCCCGCCGGAGCGGGGTTCTCAACGCACTGTCGAGTGGATCACTCGGCCGGCGTGATGTTCGAAGCCTGGGCACCCTTCGGGCCCTGGGTCACGTCATAGGTGACACGCTGGCCTTCCTGCAGGCTGCGGAAGCCCTTGGAGTTGATGGCGGAGAAGTGCGCGAACACGTCGGCGCTGCCATCCTCCGGCGAGATGAAGCCAAATCCCTTGGCGTCGTTGAACCACTTGACGGTACCGTTCGGCATGGTGATGCGAGACCTTATGCAATGAATGGGTGGTGTACGCTGAACCCGCGTACTGGCTGAGTATGCAAAGCTTGCTCGGCGAAGACAATCACCCCCGTGCCAATTCGCCGATCAGTTCCGGAAGTCCATTGCTCGCCGCCTGCACATTGGCCAGCACTTCGGCCATCGTGATCTCCTCGCCATCACCACAGCCCGCGGCCCAGTTCGCCACGATCGCCAGGCACGCGTAATCCAGTCCCAACTCCCGCGCCAGCGCGGCTTCGGGCATTCCGGTCATGCCCACCAGATCGCAGCCATCGCGCCGCATGCGGGCGATTTCCGCGATGGTTTCCAGCCTCGGCCCCTGCGTCGCACCGTAGCAGCCACCGTCATGGACCGTGACACCCGTCACTTTGGCCGCGGCCAGAATCTTGCTCCGCAGCATCGGCGTGTACGGGTGGCCGAAGTCCACATGCAGCACTTCGGTACCCTCTTCTTCACAGATCGTGCTGATCCGGCCCCAGGTGTAGTCGATGATCTGGTCCGGGCAGGCCAGCACGCGCGGCCCGACCTGCTCGGTGATGCCCCCGACGGTGTTCAGCGCCAGCACGCGCTGGGCGCCGATCTGCTGCAGCGCAGCCAGATTGGCGCGGTAGTTGATCTTGTGCGGCGGCAGCGAGTGGCCCTCGCCATGGCGCGCAAGGAACGCCACGCGGTTGCCCAGCAGCGTGCCCACGCGCACCGGGCCGGAGGGACGGCCGAAGCAGGTCTCGACCTCGTGGGTCTGCACATCGTCGAGCTTGGCCAGGTTGTAGACACCGGTACCGCCGATCACGGCCAGGGCGATCTGTTGCATCGAAAGCACTCCAGAGAAAGACGAACGCCGGCACCCGAGGATGCCGGCGGCGGCAAAGGACGGCCGCGGACGGCCGTGCCTGTTATTCCTTCATCGCGTAGATGGCCGGCACGCAGCGCAGGGTCTCGTTGACGTCCATGCCGAAACCGAACACGTAGCGGTCGGGCAGTTCGATACCGGCGTAGTCAGCCGTCACATCCGGCAGCCCGCGATCGTGCTTCTTCACCGTCATCGCCGCGATGCGCACGTCGGTCGCGCCCTGTTCCAGGCACCAGGTGCGCACGCCCTGCAGGGTGTAGCCCTCATCGAGGATGTCATCGACCAGCAGCACACGGCGGCCGAACAGCGCGGTGGCCGGCTTGTGCTTCCACACCAGGTCGCCGCCGGTGGTTTCACCGCGATAGCGGGTGGCGTGCAGGTAATCGAACTGCACGTCCTGGCCGCGCGCACCCAGTTCCAGCGCCAGCTGGCCGGCGAACGGCAGCGCACCGTGCATGATCGACAGGAACAGTGGCACCTCGCCCTTGTAATCGCGCGCGATGGCGTCGGCGATACCGGCGATGGCCTTGTCGATGGTGGGGCGGTCAACCAGCAGGTCGGCCTGGGCCAGGGCCTGGGAAATGGTGAGGTTCGGCATCAGACGGTTCTTCCAAGGGTTTCAAGCAGACGGGATTGAGTGTCGCCATGGCGGGCATCGGCCAGCAGGCCATCCCAGCCAAGCGCGCCGCGGCCGAGCAGGCCAAGCAGCGCAGCGGTATTGAGGGAGCGTCCCTGCACCGCGTGCAGGGCTTCATCGACCAGCTCCGGATGGCAGACCAGCACGACGTCGCAGCCCGCATCCAGGTGCGCGTGCACGCGTGCCGCAACGCCACCGGCATGGTGCGAAGCGGCCATGCCGATGTCGTCGGAGAACACCACGCCGCGGAAGCCCAGCTCGCCACGCAGCACCTCCTGGATCCAGCGCGGCGAATAGCCGGCAGGTTCCGGCGCCACCTGCGGGTAGATCACGTGCGCCATCATCACGGCGTCGGCACCGGCGGCAACACCGGCCCGGAACGGCACCAGGTCCTGCGCGCGCAGTTCGTCCAGCGTCCGCGGATCGACCGCGGTATCGACATGGGTGTCTTCCAGCACGGTGCCATGGCCGGGAAAATGCTTGAGAGTGGCCGCCATGCCGGCCGCGTGCATGCCGCGTACGTAGGCCTCGGTGAACGCAGCCACGACCTGCGGGTCTTCACTGAAAGCGCGGTTGCCGATCGCAAGGTTGCCACGGCCCAGGTCGACCACCGGGGCAAAGCTCAGGTCCACGCCACTGGCGCGCACTTCGCTGGCCATCAGCCAGGCGTGCTGCTCGGCCAGCGCCAACGCGGCGCCGGGATCCTTCGCATAGCCGGCACCGATCTCCTGCAGCGGCGGCAGATCGCTGTAGCCCTTGCGGAAACGCTGCACGCGACCGCCTTCCTGGTCGACGCAGATCAGCTGCGGGCGCGGCGCGGCCTCGCGGATCGCGGCGCTGAGCTCGCTCACCTGCTGGCGGGAGGCGAAGTTGCGCGTGAACAGCACCACCCCGGCAACGGCGTCGTGCTGCAGCCAGTCGCGTTCCTGGGGGGTCAGTTCAGTGCCGGCAACGCCGATCAGCAGCATGGTCGTTCTCCACAACGGGCGCCCGCATGGCGCAGTGCCGCATTGTCGCAGAACCGGCCGTTGGACGCAGGTGGGGGCGTCCATCGCGCGCCCCCTCGAAGGATCAGACCCTGCAGCCGTCCGCGCCACAGGCGTCGTCGCCACTGCGCCCGGTTGCCGTGCCCTGCTCCGCCGCGATCTGCCGCAGCGCCTGGGCGAAGGCTTCCGGAGGCTGGGCGCCGGAGATCGCCCAGCGGCCGTCGATGACGAAGGTCGGCACCGAGGAAACACCCAGCGCACGGGCCTGGTCCAGTCCCGCTTCGACCTCGGCCAGGCCGCGTGAGGAGGCCAGCATCTGGGCGATCTCTGCCGCATCCAGTCCGCCTGCCACACCGGCCCGGGTCAGCACCTCTGTGTCCGCCAGATTCTGGCCGTGCTCGAAATGAGCGCGGAACAGCGCCTCTCCGACCGCGTCCTGCACACCGTGCTGGCCGGCCAGCCACAGCAGCCGGTGCGCTGGCAGGGTGGTCACCCGCACCTGGCCCTGGCTGAAGTCCATGGGCAGGCCTTCGCCACGGGCGGTGGCCTGGGTCTGGCCGAGAATCTGCTCTGTGCGCTCGACACCGCCGAACTTGCGCGCATACGCCTCGCGCAGCGGCACCGGCGTGGTGCCCGCATCCGGGTCCAGCTGGAACGGCTGCCAGTGGATGTCGAGTACTGGGGCATCGGCCCCCAGCAACTGCACCCCCTGCTGGAAACGGTGCTTGCCGATCCAGCACCAGGGACAGACCACGTCGGAGTAGATGTCGATTCTCATCCCACCGACATGGGGTCCGGGCGCCCCGAAAAAAGGGGGAACGCCCCTTTCACCAGCGTGAATAGGGATGACTGGCCAGTGCGACGTTGTAGTAGCGCGGGTCGTCGGTGACCTCCGCGCCGGCCCAGTCCGGCAGGACGATGGCCTGCCCGGCGCTTTCCAGCTCGACTTCGGCCACCACCAGGCCGGCGTTGTCGCCCAGGAACTCATCCACTTCCCAGGTCAGGCCGGCATGCTCGACTAGGTGGCGACGCTTGTCGATCAGGCCCCCCACGCACAGCGCCAGCAGCGCGCGCGCATCCTCCACCGGAATCGGGTAATCAAACTCCTGGCGGGTATGGCCGATCGTGCGCGACTTCAGGTTCAGCGCGGCGTGCTCACCTTCAATGCGCACCCGCACGGACGCGTTCTGGCGACCGCTGTCGAGCGCGCCCAGATCGTTGATGTAGCCCTGCGCCATCGGAATCACCCGGTGTGCGGCCGCACGCCAGCCGTCGCTGCTGACGAGGAATTTGCGTTCGATCTCGATGCCCATCGCGCCATTATGCGCGATGGGCATGACAGCGGGTCAGCGCTTTTCGAACACCGCGATGCTTTCCACGTGCGCGGTGTGCGGGAACATGTCCATGGCGCCGGCACTGACCAGGCTGAAGCCCTGCTCGTTCACCAGGTAGCCCGCGTCCCGGGCCAGCGATCCCGGATGGCAGCTGACGTACACGATGCGCTTGAACTGCTTCAACGGCAGCTGCTGCAGCACCTCGATCGCGCCCGAGCGCGGCGGGTCCAGCAACAGCTTGTCGAAGCCCTGGCGCATCCACGGCGTGGCGCGCTGGTCCTGGGTCAGGTCGGCGCTGTAGAACTGGGCGTTGCCCAGCCCGTTGCGCTCGGCGTTCTCACGTGCGCGGGCAACGAGGCCCGCGTCGCCTTCCACGCCCACCACCTCGCGCACGCGGCGCGCCAGCGGC
The DNA here is from genome assembly GCF_056760435.1 of Stenotrophomonas sp. STEN008. NCBI lineage: Bacteria > Pseudomonadati > Pseudomonadota > Gammaproteobacteria > Lysobacterales > Lysobacteraceae > Stenotrophomonas > Stenotrophomonas sp. STEN008. Next base: position 4,608 of record NZ_JBRRET010000036.1, read on the forward strand.
AGGGTGAAGTTGCCCAGCCCGCAGAACAGGTCCAGCACGCGCTCGTCCTCACCCGGCTCCAGCAGATCCAGGGTGTGAGCGATCATCTTCTCGTTGAGCTTGGCATTGACCTGGATGAAATCCAGTGGCCGGAATGCCAGTTCGACATCCCACGGCGCCAGCCGGAACGACAGCGGCACGCCCTGGCCGTCCAGCGGATGGACGGTGTCCACGCCACCGGGTTGCAGGTAGATTGCAAATCCGTGCTGCTGGCCGAAGCTGGCCCATGCGGCGCGGTCGGCATCACTGAGCGGCTGCAGATGGCGCACGGTCAGCGCGATGGCCTGGTCACCGCCGATGAATTCGATCTGCGGGATGTCGCGCTTGCCGTCGAGCGACTCGATGAAGGTCGACAGCGCCTGCACCCTGGTGCCCACTTCGGGGATCACGGTCAGGCACTGGCTGAGATCGGCGACGAAGCGCGGGTCCTGTTCACGGAAGCCGACCAGGGTCTTGTCCTTCTTCTCGACGCGGCGCACCGAGAAGCGCCCCTTGCGGCGGTAACCCCAGCTGTCGCCGACCAGCGGTGGCAGCACGCGGCCCGGCTTCACGTGACCGATGCGTTCCAGGTTGTCCATCAGCACGCGCTGCTTGGCAACGATCTGCTGGTCTTCATCCAGGTGCTGCAGCACGCAGCCAGCGCAGGTGCCGAAATGCGGGCACTTCGGCGTCACCCGCTGTGGCGAGGCCTGCAGCACTTCCACGGTGCGTGCTTCGTCGAAATGGCGGCTGCGGGCGGTCTGTTCAGCCATGACCACCTCGCCCGGCAGAGCGCCGCTGATGAAGGTGACCTTGCCACCTTCGCCTTCACGGCGGGCGACGCCGCGACCATCATGGCTGAGGTCGAGGATCTCGGTCTGGAACGGGGTACGGTCGATGCGGGAGCGGGATCGGGCCACGTGGCAACAGGCTGCGGGCGAAAATGGGCGCGTATTGTCGCAGATCCTGACCGGCGGGGCCCGCCGCCGCTTGCGCCAGCCGCCGCCGTGCTTGATGATGTCAACCAGCTGACATGGAGGCAGCCCCTGATGCAGATGACCCCGCGGGCCGGTCGGCCCCGCTTCCTGCTTGTCGAGGACGACATCATCAGCCGCGGGTTTTTCAAGGCGGCGTTGGAAACCCTGCCGGCGGACGTCGATACCGCGGACTCCCTTGCCAGTGCCCTGGCAAGCGCCGAGCCTGGGGCCCACGACCTGTGGCTGATCGACGTCAACCTGCCTGACGGCAATGGCGCGCAGCTGCTGCGCGAACTGCGCCGTTCGCATCCGGACACGCCTGCGCTGGCGCATACCGCCGACGGCGACACGTCCATCCATGCGCGCCTGCGTGAGGCCGGTTTCAGCGACACCCTGGTCAAGCCGCTCGGCCGCGACCAGTTGCTGAAGGCGGTCCGCCGCGCCCTGGTCAACTCGCCGGCCGGCATCGCCGTCGCTCCGGCCCCCGCTGCGATCGAGCTGAACGGGCAGGACTGGGACGAGACCGCTGCTCTGGCCGCTCTCAATGGCCAGCGCAATCACCTGATCGCCCTGCGCGAGCTGTTCCTTGCGGAACTGCCGGGCGTCCGCGATGCGGTGGAGCAGGCCGTGGACCAGCATGATGAACGCCAGCTGCGCAGCCAGCTGCACCGGCTGCAGGCAAGCTGCGGCTTCGTCGGTGCCGCACGGCTGGGCCGCGCGGTGCGCCAGCTGCACCACATGCCGGAGTCGGACCTGGCACAAGCGGGCTTCCGCGCCGCGGTAGCGGCACTGCTGCACTGAGGGTTGCCCGGCACGGGTGCGCCCTGCCCCGTCGGATATCGAAATCAATCCGGGGTCAGATCCCTTTCCCTGCGGAAGACGGTTCTGACCCCGCCCGCCTACCGCCGGGGGGCCAACTGCTCCAGCAGCTCCCAGGACTTCAGCCCCCGTGGCCCCAGGTGGTGCGCCAGCACCCGCCGCATGGGCAGCCGCAGGCTCGCCAGATCGGCAGGCCCCGGCTCCTCGTCGGCCGCCAGCGCCAACAGCGCCGAACCGGTGGCCGCCGCACTGCGCTCTCCACCGCGCTCGCTGAGCAGCCGTTGCGGCCCTTCCTGCGGATCCAGCGCATAACGCGCTGCCGGATCGATCGGCTGACCATCGCTGGCGCTTTCCAGATCGAAACCGAGCCCCAGTGCGGCAAGCAGCTCGCGCTCGAAGCGGCGCAGCGTCCAGGCCAGTCCGGCGCCCACTGCCAGCCGCGCGCGTGCCTCGCCGTACGCCAGGTACACCTCCGGCAACGGATCCTGGCGTGGCGCCAGCCGCAGCGTCAGTTCACTCAGGTAGAAGCCGGCCAGCATGGCCTGGCCGACCAGCCGCGGCGCCGCGTCCAGCGCTTCGGCGGCACGCAGCTGCGCCAGTTCGCCGCGCTGCTGTGCGCTGAAGCGGATCCACTGCAGCGGCTGCAGGGCCGCGCGCAACACCTGGCCCTTGGCCGTGGACACGCCGCGCGCAAGCAGGCCGATCCGGCCATGCTCCGCGCTCAGCACCTCCACCAGCAGGCTGGTTTCGCGATAGGCCCGTGCATGCAGCACGAACCCCGTGTCGTCCTCGATGATCACCGAAGCGATCGCCGTGGCTTACTCGTAACCGAAGGCCTTCAGCGCGGCCTCGTCGTCGGACCAGCCTTCACGTACGCGCACCCAGGTTTCCAGGAACACCTTGGCACCGAACAGACGCTCCATCTGCAGGCGCGACTTGGCCCCGATCTCCTTCAGGCGCGCGCCCCCCTTGCCGATCACGATGGCCTTCTGGCCTTCCCGCTCGACCCAGATCACCGCGCCGATGCGCAGAAGATTGCCATCCTCGGTGAAGCGCTCGATCTCCACGGTGGTGGCATAGGGCAGCTCCTCGCCAAGCTGGCGCATCAGCTGCTCACGTACCAGTTCACCGGCAAGGAAACGTTGGCTGCGGTCGGTGATCTCGTCCTCGCCGAACATCGGCGGGGCTTCCGGCAGCAGCTCCAGCACGTCACGCACCAGGGCGTCCAGGCCGTTGCGCTTCTGCGCCGAGATCGGATGCACGGCGGCGAAATCACGGCCGGCGGTCACCTCCTGCAGGAACGGCAGCAGCGCGCCCTTGTCCTTCAGGCGATCGATCTTGTTGACCACCAGCACCACCGGGATGCCGGCATCGCGCAGCACGTTGAAGGCCAGGCTGTCTTCGTCATCCCAGCGCCCGGCCTCGATCACCAGCAGGCCTGCATCCACGCCTTCCAGCGAGCCGCGCGCGGCGCGGTTCATCACCCGGTTCATCGCCCGCTTCTGCACCTTGTGCAGGCCCGGGGTATCGACCAGCACCAGCTGGCCTTCCGGATAGGTGGCGATGCCGAGCAGGCGGTGGCGGGTGGTCTGCGGCCGGTTGGAGACGATGCTGACCTTGGCCCCGACCAGGGCATTGGTCAGGGTCGACTTGCCGACGTTCGGGCGGCCGATGACGGCCACGCTGCCGCAATGATGGGAAGTTTGTTCGCTCACTTGGAATCCAGTTGTTCTAGGACGGCTGCAGCCGCCTGTTGTTCGGCAAGCCGCCGCGAGGCGCCTTCGCCCTCGGTGCTGGCGGCCGGGTCGGCCACGTTGCAGCGTACCCGGAAATGTTTGGCGTGGTCGTCACCGGATTCTGACACCAGTTCGTACTGGGGCAACGCCTTCTGCCGGGCCTGCAGCCATTCCTGCAGGCGGGTCTTGGGATCCTTCTCGGGGCGGCCGGTGGCCGGCAGCGCCTCCATCGAGGCCGTGAACCAGGGCAGCACGGTCTCCCGGCACGCGTCAAAACCGGCGTCCAGGTAGATCGCGGCCACCACCGCCTCCAGTGCATCGGCCAGGATCGAGTCGCGGCGGTGCCCGCCCGACTTCATCTCGCCCGCGCCCAGGATCAGCCGTTCGCCCAGCTGCAGGGTACGGGCGATCACTGCCAGCGCCCCTTCACGCACCAGCTCGGCGCGGGCGCGGGTCAGTGCGCCCTCGTCGGCCTTGGGCCAGCGCTGGTACAGCGCCTCGGCGACCATCATGTTGACGATGCTGTCGCCGAGGAATTCCAGGCGCTCGTTATGCGGCACGCCGGCACTGCGATGGGTCAGCGCCTGCTTGAGCAGCGCCGGGTCGCGGAAGGCATGGCCGATCAGGTCGCCACGTTGGATGAATTTACTGGGCACCGCTTCGGGTCAGGTCCTGGGAAGAATCGAATTTGCCAACCACATCGAGGTTGCCGATCAACGGGCGACGCACTTCGTAGTTGACCTTGAGGGTCCAGCCATTGTCGCGGCGATCGAACTTGACGTTGCCCGGCTTCACGTTGTCCGAGTAGTTGATGTACAGCCGCTTGAAGAACAGATCCTGGATCCGCGCCGGCTCCATGCTGGCCACGCCCGGCTGGCTGGCCAGGCTCTTCATCGCCGAGCGTACCGCGTAATACTCCTGGTACATCGGGAACAGCTTCATGCCGATGTAGATGAAGAAGCCAACCACGACCAGGACCACCAGAAACGAGGTCAGGGTGATGCCGCGCTGCGTGTTCATCGTCTTCATTGCGTTCTCCCCAGATACGCGTTGGATGTGAAAATACTCAGTTGATGCCCGAGCCGATCCGCGACGGCTCGAAACCGTCCTTGCAGAACCAGCCCTGGCAGTTCAGCCAGATCAGGAATGCCTTGCCCCGCAGGTTCTCTTCCGGCAGCAGCCCCCAGAAGCGTCCATCATCGCTGTTGTCACGGTTGTCGCCCATCACCAGGTACTTGCCGGCCGGCACCGTCCACTGGCCTTGGCCACGCGGATAGTCGGTCTCCAGCACGGTATGGGTGCGGCCCGGGAGATGCTCGACCAGCAGGTTGGCGCCCTCGCCCTGGCCCTTGTGGCCGGCGTAGATGCCCTTGTTGTCGTACTTCACCGGCTCGCCGTTCAGCACCAAGCTGTCGCCCTCGAACACCACGGTGTCACCCGGCACGCCGATCACGCGCTTGATGAAGTTCTCGCCCTTGGCCGGGTCGTTGTCGCCGTGGCCCGGGAAGTGGAACACCACCACATCGCCGCGCGCGGGATCACCCACCGGCACGAAGCGGGTATTGGTGATCGGCAGGCGCAGGCCATAGGCGAACTTGTTGACCAGGATGAAATCACCGATCAGCAGGTTCGGCATCATCGAGCTGGACGGGATCTTGTACGGCTCGGCGATGAAGCTGCGCACGACCAGCACGATCGCCAGCACCGGGAAGAATGCACGCGAGTAATCCACCAGCACCGGCTCGGTGTCGAGCAGGCCTGCACGCTGGGCGCGGCGCCTGGCGAAGTACAGCTTGTCCGCAAGCAGGATCAGGCCCGAGGCCAGGGTCAGCACGACCAGGAGGATCTCAAACAGTTTCATTCAGGGTCCTTTGCAACGTCACCGGACGACCGGCCCCGGAGGGCCGGTGCGCGCTTACTTGTTGTCCATCTGCAGCACGGCCAGGAACGCTTCCTGCGGGATTTCCACGCGGCCGACCTGCTTCATGCGCTTCTTACCTTCCTTCTGCTTTTCCAGAAGCTTCTTCTTGCGCGAAACGTCGCCACCATAGCACTTGGCCAGCACGTTCTTGCGCATGGCCTTGACCGTGGTACGGGCGATGATCTGCGAGCCGACAGCCGCCTGGATCGCCACGTCGAACATCTGCCGCGGGATCAGGTCCTTCATCTTCTCGCACAGCTCGCGGCCGCGGCGGTCGGCATGGCTGCGGTGGACGATCAGCGACAGCGCATCGACCTTGTCGCCATTGATCAGCACGTCCACGCGCACGAACGGGCCGGCATCGAAGCGCACGAAGTGATAGTCCAGCGACGCGTAGCCGCGGCTGACCGACTTCAGCTTGTCGAAGAAGTCCAGCACCACTTCGGCCATCGGCAGCTCGTAGCTGATCTGCACCTGGCTGCCCAGGTAGTTGATGCCGATCTGGCTGCCGCGCTTTTCCTCGCACAGCTTGATGATGTTGCCGATGTACTCCTCGGGGGTGAGTACGTTGGCACGGATGATCGGCTCGCGGATCTCCTGGACCTGGTTCACCGCCGGCAGCTTGGCCGGGTTGTCCATGTTGATGATCGAGCCATCGGTCTTCAGGACCTCGTACACCACCGTCGGCGCGGTGCTGATCAGGTCCAGGTTGTATTCGCGCTCCAGCCGTTCCTGCACGATCTCCATGTGCAGCATGCCGAGGAAGCCGCAGCGGAAACCGAAGCCCATCGCCTCCGAGCTTTCCGGCTCGAAGCGCAGCGCGGCATCGTTCAGGCGCAGCTTGTCCAGTGCCTCGCGCAGGTCCGGATAGTCCTCGGCGTCGACCGGGAACAGGCCGGCGAACACGCGCGGCTGCATTTCCTGGAAGCCCGGCAGCGGCTTCGGTGCCGGATCACCGGCCAGGGTCAGGGTGTCGCCCACCGGCGCACCATGCACGTCCTTGATGCTGGCCGTGACCCAACCCACCTCACCCGCGCGCAGCGCCGGCAACACCTTGCGCTTGGGGGTGAACACGCCGACGTTGTCGACCTGGTGGTTGCGGCCGGTGGACATCACCTGCAGCTTGTCGCCGGCCTTGATCTCGCCCTGCATGACGCGCACCAGCGAGACCACGCCGAGGTAGTTGTCGAACCAGGAGTCGATGATCAGCGCCTGCAGCTTGTCGGTATCGCGCGGCTGCGGCGGCGGAATGCGGTGGACGATGGCCTCCAGCACGTCCTGCACGTTCAGGCCGGTCTTGGCGCTGACCGGCACGGCGTCGCTGGCGTCGATGCCGATCACGGCCTCGATCTCGGCCTTGGCGCGCTCGATGTCGGCCGTAGGCAGGTCGATCTTGTTGATCACCGGCACCACTTCCAGACCCTGCTCCACCGCGGTGTAGCAGTTCGCCACCGACTGCGCTTCCACGCCCTGGGCAGCATCGACCACCAGCAGCGCACCTTCACAGGCGGCCAGCGAGCGGCTGACTTCATACGAGAAATCGACGTGGCCCGGGGTGTCGATGAAGTTCAGATGATAGGTCTGCCCGTCCTTGGCCAGGTACGGCAGCGATACCGACTGCGCCTTGATGGTGATGCCACGCTCGCGCTCGATCGGGTTGGAGTCGAGTACCTGCGCTTCCATCTCGCGGGCCTGCAGGCCACCACAAAGCTGGATGATGCGGTCGGCCAGCGTGGACTTGCCGTGGTCGACGTGGGCGATGATGGAGAAGTTGCGGATGTTCCGCATCGAATCAGATGACATAGGTGGCGGCGGCGCGCGGCGTCGTCAGGGTAACGGTGGATTATCGCACGCCCGGGGCCCGCCCGCGAAAGGCGCCTCGCCGGGCCAGGGCCGGAACGACCGAAGCCCCGCCTGAGCGGGGCTTCGGGGGGCAGCGGCTGCCGGAGCAGCCCCGGTCCTTACTCGCCGGCCTTGACCGCCACGAAGGCGCTGTTGCCGTTGCCGGTGCGGACCAGCAGCATCACCACATCGCCCTTCTTGTAGCTGGACAGCGCGCGGTTCAGCGACTCCACGCCGCTCACCTGGGTGCTGGCCACCTGCAGGATCACCATGCCCGGGGACAGGCCTGCATCCCGGGCGCCCTGCCCCTTGACGCCGGTGATGCGCACGCCCTCGCCCGATTCCAGGCCCAACTGCTTGCGCTGCGGCGCGGTCAGATCGCTGACGTCCAGGCCCAGCAGGGCATTGGCACCACTCTGCGGGGCGGCATCGGCCCTGGCGGTGGCGGGGCTGCGGGCGCTGGCCTGGTCATCCTCGGCCAGCGCGGTCAGGGTGGCGCTCAGGTCGCGCGGCTTGCCGTCACGGATCACGCCCAGGGTGACCCGGCTGCCCGGGGCCATGGCGCCGATCAGCGGCGGCAGATCGGACCAGCTGTTGACCGGTGCGCCGTTCACGGTACGGATCACATCCCCCACCTTCACACCGGCGCGGGCGGCCGCCGAATCCGGCACGATCTGGTTGACCAGCGCACCCCGGCTGTCCGGCAGGCCCATGGCCTGCGCCTTCAGGCCGTCGATCTCCTGCACCACCGCGCCCAGCTGGCCGCGGGTGACCCGGCCGGTCTTCTTGATCTGTTCGACCGCGCTCATCGCCAGGTCGATCGGAATCGCGAAGCTGATGCCCATGTAGCCACCGGACGCAGAGAAGATCTGCGAGTTGATGCCGACCACTTCGCCCCGGGTGTTCAGCAGCGGACCGCCGGAGTTGCCCTGGTTGATCGCCACGTCGGTCTGGATGAACGGCACGTAGCGCTGGTCCGGGCCGCCGGTGCTGCGGCCGAGGGCGCTGACCACGCCGGCGGTGACCGAGTGGTCAAGGCCGAACGGCGAGCCGATCGCGACAACCCACTGGCCCGGCTTCAGGCTGTTGGAATCGCCGACACGGACGGTCGGCAGGTTCCTGCCTTCGATCTTCAGCAGGGCGACGTCGTACTGCTGGTCGCTGCCCACCACCTTGGCGGTGAACTCACGGCGATCGCCCAGCTTGACCTTCACCTCGCTGGCGTCGGCTACCACGTGGTAGTTGGTCAGCACGTAGCCGTCGGGCGAAATGATGAAGCCCGACCCCATGCCGCGGCCCTTGATGCTGGGACCGCCGTCGGGGCCGCCCGGCCCCTGCCCCGGCATCGGGAAGTCCGGGCCGAAGAAGCGACGGAAGAACTCCGGCATGTCGTCGTCCCCCATCGGCCCACGCGCCTGGCGGTTGCTGCGGACGATGGTGGTGTCGACGTTGACCACGCCCGGGCCGACCTGCTCGACGAGGTTGGTGAAATCGGGCAGGCCGGTGACCAGCGGCTGCGCCGGAGCGCGCGGCGCGGCCGCGGCCGCGGCCGGAGCGGTCTGGGCAGCCGGGGACGGCGCCTGGGCACAGGCCACCAGCGGCAGGGTCAGGGCCAGCAGGCCGATGGCCTGCGTGCGGAATCGGGGAGTCATCGGACGGCAACCTCCGGATCGGATGGAAGGGAGAAGAAGGGCCCCGCTATGGGCGGGGCGTGGCGGCACCCGGCTCAGTCGCGCGGGCGGGGCGGCGGCGGCAGGTCGTCCTGCAGGCGCGGCTCGAAGGGGTAGAACGTGGCGCTGCCGGCATGCGCCGGGAAGCTGGCGTTGAGCGCGCCCCCCGCGGCCGGAGCCAGGCTGGAGCGCGGCCACGGCCGGGCCTGCAGGCCGGCCACCTCGCCGAACGGCAGGTTGCGGCTGGCACCGGCCGGCACGGTCGGCACCAAGGGCGCCTGGGCGGCGGCCACGGCCCGCTGCGTCCCGTCGTCACGCTGGGCCACCCGCGCAGCCTGCTGGCCGCGGGTAGCACTGGCGCTGGCGCGGCGTGCGTCCTGGCGACGGCTGGCGGCCAATGCGGCCGCCGGAACACTGGCCACCGCCACCACCGCCGGATCGACCGAGGCTTCGGTCACCGTCGCGGGCGATACCGGTGCCGGCGGCAGCTCGGCCTGGCTGGCCACCACCTGGGGTGCCAGCGGCTCTCCGGGAGGGGTCTCCTTCAGCTTCTCGCCGCCGATCAACAGGGCCACCGCAGCGACCGAGGCAGCCAATGCGGCACCGCCTCCCCAGGTACGCCAGCCGCTGCGGCGCACCTGCCGGTCCTGAGGCCCGGACCGGGGCGTGGGTTCGGCGGCGATGGCAGAGGCAACCGCGGCGCTGAAGCCGGCGGGCGCAAGCACCGACGCCTGCCCGCGCATCACGTCGCCCACCAGCTGCCAGCGCTCCTGGCAGCCGGCCAGTTCCGGGTCATGCTCCATGCGGCGCAGCAGGAAGCGGGCCTCGTCGGCCCCCAGCTCGCCATCGACCAGGGCCGACAGCTGTTCCCGATGGCGCTGGTCAAGCCGCAGCCCGGCCGGCGATTGATGATTCTGCGATTCGTTGAATGGATGACTGGTCATACGCGGCTCTTCTCGCGGGTGGCGCTGCCGATGTCCAGCAGCGGCCGGAGTTCGGTGTCGATCGCCTCGCGCGCCCGGAAGATCCGAGAGCGCACGGTGCCGATCGGGCACCCCATCTTCTGCGCGATTTCCTCGTAGCTCAGGCCTTCCACCTCGCGCAGGGTGATCGCCGACCGGAGTTCTTCCGGCAGCGCGTTGACGGCCTTCATCACTGTCTGTTCCAGCTCCTGGCGCATCAACTCGCGTTCGGGCGTGTCGGTGTCGCGCAGGCGCGTGCCGCTGTCGAACTGTTCGGCATCGCCGATGTCGATGTCATCTGTCGGCGGGCGGCGATTGTGTGAAGCCAGGTAGTTTTTGGCGGTGTTCACGGCGATCCGATGCAACCAGGTTGAGAACTGGGCATCGCCGCGGAAGCTTCCGATCGCGCGGTAGGCGCGTATGAAAGTGTCCTGGGCGACGTCCTGACATTCACTCCAGTCGGCGATGTAGCGACCGACCAGGGCCACGACCCGATGCTGATACTTGCGCACCAGTACATCGAAAGCCGCGCTCTCGCCGCGCTGCACGCGCCGGACCAGTTCCAGATCCAGCTCCTGTGGTGTTTCAACCTCGGCCATGGGGGGCCGCACTCCTGTCAGCCCAACCGACGTCGGGCAATGAGACTGCCAATCCCGGGAAAAGTTCAGTCGCCGATCACCCGGCGCCGCACCAGCTTTTAACCACTGTTCCGTTAGCGTTCTGTTCCACGGCCATGGATCCGGAACCGCCACTCCCCTGCTATAGGGATTTGACGCGGGGGAAACAACCTCTGGATCATAGCCGCTTCTCCATACACAACCGGATGGAACGTCCATGCTCTCAGGCTTCGATGGTCTCCGCTTCAGCCACTGGCACCCCGAGATCCGCGACGACGGCGTGGTGGTCCTGTCCCTGGATCGTCAGGACAGCAGTGTCAACGCGATGTCGCAGGACGTGCTGCTGGAGCTGGGCGATCTGCTCGAACGCATCGCGCTGGATCCGCCGAAGGGCGTGGTGATCCAGTCCCTGAAGAAGGCCGGCTTCATCGCCGGCGCCGATCTGAAGGAATTCCAGGAGTTCGACCGGCGCGGCACCGTCAACGATGCCATCCGTCGCGGCCAATCCACCTACCAGAAGCTGGCGGAGCTGCCCTGCCCGACCGTTGCAGCCATCCATGGCCACTGCCTGGGTGGCGGCACCGAGCTGGCCCTGGCCTGCCGTTACCGCGTGGCCTCCAACGACAGCAGCACCCGCATCGGGCTGCCGGAAACCCAGTTGGGCATCTTCCCCGGCTGGGGTGGCAGCGCGCGCCTGCCGCAGCTGGTCGGCGCCCCGGCGGCGATGGACATGATGCTGACCGGCCGCACCCTCTCGGCCTCGGCCGCGCGTGGCATCGGCCTGGTCGACAAGGTGGTGGCACCGGCGGTGGTGCTCGACACCGCCGTCGCACTGGCGCTGGCCGGCACCACGCGGCCGTTCAAGCAGCGTGCGCTGGCATGGACCAGCAACACCTGGCTGGCGCGCAAGGTACTGGCACCGCAGATGATCAAGCAGGTCGCGCGCAAGGCGAAGAAGGACCAGTACCCGGCGCCCTATGCACTGATCAGCACCTGGCAGCGCAGCGCCGGCAAGCCGGTGCAGGCCCGCCTGGATGCCGAACGCCGCGCGGTGGTCAAACTGGCCAGCACGCCGACCGCGCGCAATCTGATCCGCATCTTCTTCCTGACCGAGCGCCTGAAGGGTCTGGGCGGCGGCGATTCCGGCATTCGCCACGTGCACGTGGTCGGCGCCGGCGTGATGGGCGGTGACATCGCCGCGTGGGCGGCCTACAAGGGCTTCGAGGTCACCCTGCAGGATCGCGAGCAGCGCTTCATCGATCCGGCGATGGAACGCGCGCAGGCACTGTTCGCCAGGAAGGTGAAGGACGAGAGCAAGCGTCCGGCGGTGGCGGCGCGGCTGCGGGCGGACCTGGAGGGCAAAGGCGTGGCCGACGCCGATCTGGTGATCGAGGCGATCATCGAGAACCCGGAGGCCAAGCGCGCGCTGTACCAGACGCTGGAGCCGGGCATGAAGGCCGATGCGCTGCTGACCACCAATACCTCGTCGATTCCGCTGATGGAACTGCGCGACCACATCCAGCGCCCGGCGCAGTTCGCCGGCCTGCACTACTTCAATCCGGTGGCACAGATGCCGCTGGTGGAAATCATCCATCACGACGGCATGGCGCCGGAGACCGAGCGCCGTCTGGCAGCGTTCTGCAAGGCGCTGGGCAAGTTCCCGGTACCGGTGGCGGGCAGCCCGGGCTTCCTGGTCAACCGCGTGCTGTTCCCGTACATGCTGGAGGCGGCCACCGCCTATGCCGAAGGTATCCCGGGCCCGGTGATCGACAAGGCAGCGGTGAAGTTCGGCATGCCGATGGGCCCCATCGAGTTGATCGACACGGTCGGCCTGGATGTCGCCGCCGGCGTGGGCCGCGAGCTGGCGCCGTTCCTCGGCCTGCAGATTCCGGCGGCGCTGCAGACGGTGGAAGCCGACAAGCGCGGCAAGAAGGATGGCCAGGGCATCTACACCTGGGAGAACGGCAAGCCGAAGAAGCCGGATGTCGCCAGCGACTACCAGGCCCCTGCGGACCTGGAAGATCGCCTGATCCTGCCGCTGCTCAACGAGGCCGTGGCCTGCCTGCACGAAGGCGTGGTGGCCGATGCGGACCTGCTGGATGCGGGCGTGATTTTCGGCACCGGATTCGCGCCGTTCCGCGGGGGTCCGATCCAGCACATCCGCGCGGTGGGTGCCGATGCGATCGTCGAGCGCCTGAAGGCGCTGCAGCAGCGTCACGGTGACCGCTTTGCCCCGCGCCCGGGCTGGGACAACCCTGCCTTGCGCGAACCGGTGGTGTGATGTGATCGGCCGGGCCTGCGGCCCGGCACCCGCAGAGGCAACGTCAAGTTCCACAGCAGAAGCCAGAGCCGGAGCAACAGCCGGCTCTGGCTTTTCTGTTTGTCGGGCGGGGGGGGGGGGGGGGGGGGGGGGGGGGGGGGGGGGGGGGGGGGCGGGCGGGGGGTGGGGGGGGGGGGGGCCCCCGCCCCCCCCCCCCCCCCCCCCCCCCCCCCCCCCCCCCCCCCCCCCCACCCCCGACAGTTTCCCGGTGACGGTGGTGAATCTCGATTCCGGTGTGGATCACTACGAACTGGTGGGTGTCGACCTTGGTCGCCACCAGGAGCGAAGCGACCGGCGTTTGATGTTGATTTTCTTTTTCTTTTCCGTGGCTGGACGCACACGGAAACTGCCAGGGGCCGGGGGGGGGGGGGGGGGGGGGGGGGGGGGGGGGGGGGGGGGGGCGCGCGCCCCCCCCCCCCCCCCCCGGCGGCCACGCGCCCCCCCCCCCCCCCCCCCCCCCCCCCCCCCCCCCCCCGGCCAAGCGCGGCTGTTGCTTTACTCGGCCAAGCAGCCAGCCACGAGGGGCTGCGCCGTTGGCTGGAACACCCTGTTACCCGCATGGGGCATGTGCCCGTCACGGCCGCATGCCATGCTGGCACTCTTGATCCTTGCCAGCGAGACGCCCGCATGACCACCATCATCGCCCCGCGCGTACACGACATCGGCGGCCTGGAAGTCCGCCGCGCCGTCCCCACCCTGCAGGCCCGCAGCATCGGTTCGTTCGTATTCGTCGACCAGATGGGCCCGGCCGTCCTTACCGCAGGTACCGGCATCGACGTGCGTCCCCATCCGCATATCGGCCTGGCCACCGTCACCTTCCTCTGGTCCGGCGCCATCGGCCACCGCGACACGCTCGGCTCGGACCAGGTGATCCGTCCCGGCGACGTCAACTGGATGACCGCCGGCCGCGGCATCGCGCACTCCGAACGCACGCCCCCGCCGGAGCGCGGTCACGACCATCCGATCCACGGGATGCAGACCTGGGTGGCATTGCCGAAGTCGCACGAGGAAGTGGAGCCGGCGTTCTATCACCACGCCGCCGCGACCCTCCCGGAGCAGCGCCGCAACGGTGCCTGGCTACGCGTGATCGCAGGCCGTGCCTATGGCGAGGAGTCGCCGGTGAAGGTCTTCGCCGACACGCTCAATGTAGCCATCGACCTCGATCCCGACGCGGAGATCGACATCGATGACGGCCACCGCGAGCGGGCGCTGTACATCCTCGAAGGCCAGGCGCAGCTGGATGGCGTGGACATCCCGGCGCAGCACCTGGTGATTCCCGAGGCCGGCGCGCGCGGCCGGCTGCGCGCGAAGACCCCGCTCAAGGCCATGCTGTTCGGCGGCGAACCGCTGGATGGCCCGCGTCACCTGTGGTGGAACTTCGTCTCCAGCTCCAAGGAGCGCATCGAACAGGCGAAACAGGACTGGGAAGCCGGCCGGTTCGGCAGCATTCCCGGCGACGACAAGGAGTTCATCCCGCTGCCGCAGTACTGAGCATCGCGCGCTGCACACACCCTGAGGTGTATCCCTGCACCGGCCTTTGACGCTATCGTCACTCGCCGGTCACTGAAATGTGACCTGTTTCACATTTTAGTTCATCAAAGGAGTGCAGTTCATGAGCATGGGTAAACGCTTGGCCGCCGAGTTCCTCGGCACTTTCTGGCTGGTTCTGGGTGGCTGTGGCAGTGCGGTACTGGCTGCCAAGTTCGGCGGCGACGGCAATCCGCTGGGCATCGGCTTCCTGGGCGTGGCACTCGCGTTCGGCTTGACCGTGGTCACCGGCGCCTACGCGTTCGGTCACGTGTCCGGCGCGCACTTCAATCCGGCAGTCAGCGTGGGCCTGTGGGCCGGCGGCCGCTTCCCGGCCCGCGACCTGGTGCCGTACATCATCGCCCAGGTCGCGGGCGGCCTGCTGGCCGGCTTCATCCTGCTGCAGATCGCTTCCGGCGCCAGCGGCTTCGCCATCGACGGCAGCCAGGCCGGGGCCTTCGCCAGCAACGGCTACGATGCGCTGTCGCCCGGCGGGTACAGCGTGGCGGCCGCCTTCCTGTGCGAAGTGGTGCTGACTGCGGTATTTCTGGTCGTGATCATGGGCGCCACCCATGGCAAGGCACCGGCAGGGTTCGCTCCGCTGGCGATCGGTCTGGCATTGACCCTGATCCATCTGATCAGCATCCCGGTCACCAACACGTCGGTGAACCCGGCTCGGTCCACCGCGGTGGCGTTCTTCGCCGGCAGCGGCGCGGTCGGCCAGCTCTGGCTGTTCTGGGTCGCCCCCCTGCTGGGCGGCATGATCGGCGGCATCATCTACAAGTGGGTCGGTAACGACCGTTGAGTGCTGCCCGGACCATTGCGGCCGACAGTCGGCCGCAATGGTTACGGTTGTAACCGCAATTTGTGCGGGCACTCACGTTCCGTTAAGGTCTGTTTGACCGCCCGTGCACATGCCGGGCGGGGATGGCATCCGGGGATGGGATGCCACGGCCGCCAGCAGCATGGCGGCGTCACACGACACGCCACCTTGGGGGATGCATGAAGTTCGCGCCTGTTGTCCTGTCGAGCCTGTTGTTTGCTGCGGCCCAGGCCGCCGCGCAGGCACCCGCCGAATGTCCTTCGCTGCCGGCGAGCAGCGGCCTGAAATGGCAGCAGCAGGTGCAGTCGGACTTCCTGCTCTGCCGCGCCAGCACCGAGGATGGACGGGAAGTACTGAGCCTGATGCTGAGCGCACGCGATCCGGCGATTCCGCTCAGCCGCTCGCTGCGCCAGGAAAAAGGCAGTTTCGCCGGCGAGTCACTGTACTGGTACCAGCCCGATCTGGGTGGACAGCAGCCGCCGGGATACGCCGAACGACGCATCAGCGTGATCAAGCTGGACAAGGGCCGGTATGCGCAGATTGCCCTGTACCCGGGCAGCACGCAGGAACTGGGGTCGCTGCAGCAGCTGGCGCAGGGCATGAGCCTGACGCCCTCGGCCGTAGCCGCCGGACGTTGACGGTGATGGGGATGACTGCCTGGCAGCATCCCCGCCGGATCCGACGCGTTGGCAGCAACGCCGGGCATGGCCTGATGGATGTGCGTTGCGCGTGTTGTGCCGGAGATCCGCCGGGCATGGCCCGGCGCTACCGACCTCTTCCGCCGGGCATGGCCCGGCGCTACCGGCTTTCTTCGGAGGGGCGGCGTCGGCCCTCAGAACCTGCCTTCCTGGAAATCGACGAAGGCCTGCATCAGTTCCTGGCGCGTGTTCATCACGAACGGGCCATGCCGCATCACCGGCTCCCGCAGTGGTCGGCCGGCCACCAGAATCAGCCGCGCCCCTTCGCTTCCAGCCGAAACGTGCAGCTGTTCACCGCCACCGAGCACCGCCAGCTCCTGGCGGGCCACATCACGTGCGGCATCCTGCTCGCCGACCGTGATCGCGCCCTCGAAGACATAGGCAAACGCGTTGTGGCCTTCCGGAAGCGTGTAGGTCCAGGCACGATCGGCCTCGAGGCGGACGTCCAGATACAACGGATCGGTGGCCGGCTGCACGATCGGGCCGGTGGTGCCATCGACAGTACCGGCGATCACCTTCACCTCCACACCCGGCTCCGGCTGCACCACCGGGATGCGTTCCGGCGCGAACTCCTGGTACTTCGGGTCCGTCATCTTCTCGCGCGCGGGCAGGTTCACCCACAGCTGGAAACCGCGCATCTGCCCGCTTTCCTGTTCCGGCATCTCCGAATGCACCAGGCCCCGGCCTGCAGTCATCCACTGCACGCTGCCCGGGGTCAGCAGGCCCTCGTTGCCGTGGTTGTCGCGGTGGCGCATGCGTCCGTCCAGCATGTAGGTGACCGTCTCGAAACCGCGGTGCGGATGCTCCGGGAAACCGGCGATGTAGTCTTCGGCGCGGTCCGTACCGAATTCATCCAGCAGCAGGAACGGATCCAGATCCGGCAGCGTCGGGCCGCCGATGACACGGGTCAGGCGCACGCCGGCGCCGTCGGACGTGGGCATGCCACGGATGGTGCGCAGGACGCGGACCGGTTCGGGAAGGCTCATGGCGACTCCTGTTGGATGGATGCCACTGAAGATGGACGCCGCGGCGCCGTCCGCCAATGGATGACGCCGCAACCGATTGTTCCATCCCTGGTGTTCGCCGGGCGTCATGCCGGCGGTTCCGCGACACGGATGTCTGCCCGCAGCCCATGCCGCACACGCGGTCACCACCTTCGTACGACCAAAGTACTACCGCCGATGGGCCCCGCACGCATTGACCCTGTAAAGGGCACGCGGGACTCTTTGAATGTCTTTCCGGGAGAGAGCACCTCATGAAAGGGTTTGCCAAACTGGGTTGGGCGGCACTCGCCCTGCTCGGCGCGTTCTGTCTGGGCACCGTGGCCTTGCGCCGCGGCGAACATATCAACGCGCTGTGGATCGTCGTCGCCGCTGTTTCGATCTACCTGATCGCCTATCGCTTCTACAGCCTGTTCATCGCCAACAAGGTGATGCAGGTGGATCCGACCCGGGCTACGCCGGCGGTGATCAACAACGATGGCCTGGACTACGTGCCGACCAACAAGCACGTGCTGTTCGGCCACCACTTCGCGGCCATCGCCGGCGCCGGTCCACTGGTGGGCCCGGTGCTCGCGGCGCAGATGGGCTACCTGCCCGGACTGCTGTGGCTGGTGGTGGGCGTGGTGCTGGCCGGTGCGGTACAGGACTTCATGGTCCTGTTCCTGTCCAGCCGGCGCAACGGCCGCTCACTGGGCGATCTGGTCCGCGAGGAAATGGGACAGGTGCCCGGCACCATCGCGCTGTTCGGCGCGTTCCTGATCATGATCATCATCCTGGCGGTGCTGGCGATGGTGGTGGTCAAGGCGCTGGCGGAAAGCCCCTGGGGCATGTTCACGGTGATAGCCACGATGCCCATCGCCATCCTGATGGGCATCTACATGCGCTACATCCGGCCGGGCAAGATCGGCGAGATCTCGGTGGTGGGCCTGGTGCTGCTGCTGGCCGCGATCTGGTACGGCGGCAAGGTTGCTGCAGATCCGGTGTGGGGCCCGGCCTTCACCTTCACCGGCACGCAGATCACCTGGATGCTGATCGGCTACGGCTTCGTCGCTTCGGTGCTGCCCGTGTGGCTGTTGCTGGCACCGCGCGACTACCTGTCGACCTTCCTCAAGATCGGCACCATCGTCGCTCTGGCCATCGGCATCCTGATCGTGATGCCCGAGCTGAAAATGCCCGCACTGACCCAGTTCGCCGCCAGTGGCGATGGCCCGGTGTGGAAGGGCGGCATGTTCCCGTTCCTGTTCATCACCATTGCCTGCGGCGCGGTATCCGGTTTCCACGCGCTGATTTCCTCGGGCACCACACCGAAGCTGCTGGCCAATGAATCGCACATGCGCTACATCGGCTATGGCGGCATGCTGATGGAATCGTTCGTGGCGGTGATGGCGCTGGTGGCTGCGTCGATCATCGATCCGGGCATCTACTTCGCGATGAACAGCCCGGCGGCGGTGATCGGTGCCGATGCGGCGTCTGCCGCGCACTACATCACCAACACCTGGGGCTTCACCATCACGCCGGAACAGCTGACCGCCACGGCCGCCGCGATCGGCGAACCGACGATCCTGCACCGCGCCGGTGGTGCTCCGACGCTGGCGGTGGGCATCGCAATGATCCTGCATGAAGCCATTCCCAGCGGCAGCGACGCGATGATGGCGTTCTGGTACCACTTCGCCATCCTGTTCGAAGCGTTGTTCATCCTGACCGCCGTGGATGCGGGCACCCGCGCAGGCCGCTTCATGCTGCAGGATCTGCTGGGCAACTTCATTCCGGCGCTGAAGAAGACCGAGTCGTGGACGGCCAACATCATCGGCACGGCCGGCTGCGTGGCGCTGTGGGGCTACTTGCTCTACACCGGCGTGGTCGATCCGTTCGGCGGCATCCAGACCCTGTGGCCGCTGTTCGGCATCTCCAACCAGATGCTGGCCGGTATCGCGCTGATGCTGGGGACGGTGGTGCTGTTCAAGATGAAGCGTGACCGCTATGCCTGGGTGACCGCAGTACCGGCCACCTGGCTGCTGATCTGCACCACCTATGCCGGCTTCATCAAGATCTTCGACAGCAACCCGGCGCAGGGCTTCCTGGCGCAGGCGCACAAGTTCCAGGCCGCCATCGCCAGCGACACCATCACCGCACCGGCCAAGTCGGTGGCGCAGATGCAGCAGATCGTGGTCAATGCCTACGTCAACACCGGCCTGACCGCGCTGTTCCTGCTGGTGGTGGGTGCGGTGCTGACCTATTCGATCCGCACGATCCTGGCCGCACGCCGCAATCCGCAGCGTAGCGACCGCGAGACCCCGTACGTGGCGCTGAAGCCGCATGAAATGGTGGATCTGTAATGAGCACGCAACTGGTTCCCGTTGGCCAGTACCAGGCGCACCGCCGCGTGTGGCGACGCCTGGTGCAGACGGCACGCCTGTGCTGTGGCATCCCTGATTACGACAACTACGTCCGGCACATGCTGGAGAAGCATCCGGACCAGGAACCGATGGACTACAAGACGTTCTTCCGCGAACGTCAGGAAGCGCGGTACGGCGGACGCAACGGCGGACGCTGCTGCTGAAAGGCATGACGCGGGCGCCGGGCATGAAACCCGGCGCCCGTTGCAGGGAGACGCAGAGCGCGACCCGCGCTCAGCCGTTGGCCATCCACTTCAGGATCAGGCCGGTGACATAGGCCAGCCCGGTGCCGGTGGCATAGCCCACCGTGCCGAGCAGCACGCCGACCGGTGCCAGTGTCGGATGGAAGGCCGCAGCCACCACCGGCGCCGATGCCGCCGCACCGATGTTGCCCTGCGAACCAATGGCGAAGAAGAACAGCGGCGCACGGACCAGCTTGGCCACGGCCCACAGCACCAGCACGTGGGTCGCCATCCAGATCGCGCCGAGCAGGAACAGCCACGGCCGATCCAGCAGCGACAGCAGGTTCATCTGCATGCCGATGCAGGCGATCAGGAAGTACAGGAACACCGTGCCCAGGCGCGAGGCACCCGCCGCTTCCAGACGACGTGCACGGGTGAAGCTCAAGCCCAGGCCCATCGCGGTGGACAGCAGGATCACCCAGACGAACTGGCTGTCCAGGCTGAACTGGCTGGCCCAGCTGACGTTGGCCTTGAACCAGCCCGACAGCGGCTCGGCGATCGCGTGCGCCAGGCCGACACCGCCCAGGGCAACGCCGACGATCACCATCAGGTCGGTCATGCTGGGAATACGCGCGTTCTGCGCTTCATAGGCGCTGATGCGCGCCTTCATCTCGTCGATGGCACGGGTGTCGGCACCGTTGCGCGTGTCGATCTGCTGCGCGCGGTTGGCCAGGAACAGCAGGATCGCCATCCACAGGCTGGCGCAGGCCACATCGACCACGGCGAACTGCCCGAAGGTCGTGGCATCGGTACCGAAGATCTCGCGCATGGCGACCATGTTGGCGCCACCGCCGATCCAGCTGCCGGCCAGCGCCGCCATGCCAGCCCAGGTGTCACCGGCCACGGTTTCCGGGTGGATCAGCTTCATCACCTGGAACGAGACGATGGCGCCGAGCATGATGCCGGCGGTACCGGCACAGAACACGAGCAGCAGCTTCGGGCCGAGCTTGATGACCCCTTTGAGGTCGATCGACAGGGTCAGCAGGACCAGCGCGGCAGGCAGCAGCACATCGCGTGCGACTGGGTTGTACAGCGACGTGTTGTGGCCATCGATGACACCGGCGGTGTTGTAGATGGCCGGGATGAAGTAACACAGCAGCAGGGCCGGCACCCAGGCGAAGATCTTCTTCAGCAGGGGGGTGGGACCACTGGCGGCCCAGAAGATCAGGGCCAGGGTGGCGGCAATCAGGCCCAGGCCAACGATGTCGTTGTTGATAAGGGCAGTAGCGGGTTCGGTCGGCATGGGATCCTCTGTCGATCGAAAGAGCGGAAAAAAAAGCGCCGCATAAGGCGGCGCGGGTCGAGATTAACACCCTCTTCACGGCGGGTCATGCTGCAGTGCCGGCCTCGCCTTTCCCGAAACGGAGCGTGTCCATGCAACTGGGTGCCTTCTCGGTCAGCCTTTCGGTCAAGGACCTGGCCGCCTCCCGCGCGTTCTATGAGGCACTGGGCTTCTCGGTGACCGGCGGCGATGCAACGCAGAACTGGCTGGTGATGCGCAACGATGGTGTCGTCATCGGCCTGTTCCAGGGCATGTTTGAAGGCAACCTGCTGACCTTCAACCCGGGCTGGGACCAGCACAAGCAGGAACTGCCGCGTTTCCAGGACGTCCGCGAACTGCAGGCAGCGCTGGATGCGCAGGGTATCGCGCTGCAGGTCCGGGCCGATCCCGACAGTGAAGGCCCCGCCTTCCTGCAACTGATGGATCCGGACGGCAACGTGATCCTGGTCGACCAGCATGTGCCGCGGCCGAAGGCCTGACCCCGCGACTGCGATCATCCGCCTGGGCGCGAAGCACCGAAATCCAGCGTGGCCTGCGTCCCGCGCGGCTCGCAGGGCTGCAGCTGCAGGGTCCAGCCCAGGTGCTCGCACAGGCGCGCGATCAGGTCCAGGCCGATCCCGCCACGATCGACACGCTCTCCCCGGGCCATGCGTGCGTGGATCGCAGCGATCTCCTCCGGGCTCATGCCATGCCCCGGGTCCTGCAGGGTCAGCACCGCCGAAGCGCTCAGGCGCAGTTCGATGTGCCCGCGGCCGCTGTTCTCGATCGCGTTGCGCAACAGGTTGCCGATCGCCGCCTGCACCACCGCCAGCGGGGCAACGATGTCCACCGGCGCGGCCTGGATACCGATGCTCAGGTCCTTGTCGCCCAGCAGATGGCGATGATGCTCGACGATGTCCGGCAGCAGCTGGTCCAGTGCGATGCGCTCGGCACGCGCCGCCAGCCGCGCCGGATCGCGCGCAAGCACCAGCAGCAGTTCGATCAGTTGCTCCACGCCCTGCGCGGTGCGCAGCACGCGCTGGATCTGCTGCCGGGCACGGTCCGGCAGGCCCGGCTGCTCCAGGGCCAGCTCGGCGGCGCCGGTCATCACCGCAATCGGGGTGCGCAGCTCATGGCTGGCAGTGCTGATGAACACCCGCTCGCGTTCAACGAACTGCTCGTTGCGTTCGAGGTAGTCATTCAACGCATCGGCGATGGTGTGCAGCTCGGAACTGCCACGCGGGTCGACATCGATGCGCTGGCCCTGCGCGCCCGGCCGCAACGCGCCGATGCGCTGCGCCAGGAGGCTGAGCGGACGCACCATGCGCTCCATGCCGAAGGACGCCATCAGCACGGTGACGAAGATCATGATCACCCCGGCCAGCATCACCCACCGCGTGGCGAACTGCTCAAGGTCGTGGAAGTCGGAGATGTCCAGCACCAGCGCAACGCGCCCCATCGAGTCCGTATCACGCACCATGACCGCCGTTTCGCGGTCCTTCACCATCACCCCGTCATGCAGGCCGGGATGCAGGGTGCGCAGGCTGTCAGGCAGGTTCACCGCGTCGAAACGGTACAGGCTGAGCGTGTCCGAGTCCTGCCATCGATAGTGTGGCTCGTGCTCGACATGCTCGACGATGCTGTCCAGTTCGGAGTTGAGCAGCGCGCGCCAGGCGGCGTGTTCGGCGTGCTCGTGCACATAGTTGCCTACGCTGAACACCGCCAGCGAAAGCAGTGCCAGGTAGCCCAGCAGCCACCACAGCACGCGGCGGTACAGCGGGCCGGGTCTACGCACCTTCATCGTCATTCCTGCCGGCCTCGGCGGCGGTGGGCAGGGCCAACCGGTAGCCGACCCGCGGCAGCGTGTGGATCAGCTTGTCCACGAACGGTCCATCCACGCTGCGGCGCAGTTCGTAGACATGCGAGCGCAGCAGGTCGCCGTCCGGTGGCTCGTCGCCCCACAGGGCGAATTCGAGCTGCTGGCGGGTGACCGCGCCGGGGCTGGCGCGCATCAGCACTTCCAGCAGCTTGCGGCAGGCCGGATACAGATGCAGGACCTGTCCGGCGCGCTGCGCCTCCAGGGTCGCCAGGTCCAGCACCAGATCACCCACCTGCAGCCGCTTGCGGGGGTTGCGTCCCTGTGCCCGCAGCAGCAGGGCCTCCAGCCGCACTTCCAGCTCCGGCAACGCGAACGGCTTGGTCAGGTAGTCATCAGCGCCGGCACGGAAGCCGGCAATCTTGTCCGGCAGTTCGTCGCGTGCGGTCAGCATGATCACCGGCACCTCCGAGCCATGCTCGGCACGCAGGCGGCGCAGCACTTCCGGCCCTTCCATCCGGGGCAGCATCCAGTCCAGGATCACCGCGTCATAGGGATGGCTGCCCGCCAGATGCAGGCCGGTGATGCCATCGGGAGCCACATCCAGCACATGACCGCGCGACTCGAAGTAGTCGAACAGATTGGCCACCAGCTGCCGGTTGTCCTCGATCACCAACAGGCGCATGCATGAAAGTTCCACGGAAGTTCGTACCATGGTAGCGCCACGCATGTCGGAATGAGGTCGCCCCGGCGATACTCCGACGCTTTTCCCACCCCCGCCGCCTCAAAATGGCCGTTTTGCTCCCGGAGCCTGCCGTGCCCGTAGCCCTGCCCCGCCGTTGGCGCCTGCCCCTGCTCTGGCTGTTGATCATCGCGGCACTGGCTGCCGGCATCGGCATGCGCCAGCCGCAGCCACCGGACGAACCCCGCTTCGTACTGGCCGCCAGGACCATGGTGGAAAGCGGGGAATGGCTGCTGCCGCACCGTGGCAGCGAGCTGTATGCGGAGAAGCCGCCGGTGTTCATGTGGCTGCAGGCCGCGGCCTACGAAGCGGTAGGCAGCTGGCAGTGGTCGTTCCTGCTGCCTTCGCTGCTGGGGGCCCTGCTCAGTCTGTGGTTGGTGTCGGATCTGGCACGCCGACTGTGGTCGCCGCGCCACTCCCTCTATGCCATCGGTGCCCTGTTCTGCACCCTGCAGTTCGGCCTGATGGCCAAGCGTGCGCAGATCGATATGGTGCTGGTCGGGATGACCACGCTGGCCCTGTGGGGCCTGCTGCGGCATCTGTGCGAGCGACGCAATGTGCCGGCGCTGTGGCTGGCCGGCTTTGCCGCCGGCCTGGGCACGGTGACCAAAGGCGTAGGTTTCCTGCCGCTGCTGATGGTGCTGCCCTGGTTCGGCTGGTGGCTGTACCAGCATCGCCGCGGCCGTCGCATCGAGGGCCCGCACCCGGCGACCCTGCTGTGGCTGATCCCTGCATTCCTGCTCGGCGTGGCCGTCTGGCTGGCCCCGCTGGGCTGGGCCCTGCTGCACGAACCCAGTGCCTCGCTGCAGTCCTATGCGCATGAACTGCTGTTCAAGCAGACCGGCACCCGCTATGCCAACGCCTGGCACCACCGGCAGCCGGTCTGGTACTACCTGCAGGTGATCCTGACACTGTGGCTGCCGGGTGCCCTGTTGCTGCCGGTGCTGGCCCGCCCGTGGTGGCGGCGCCTGCGCCGTGGCGACCGCCGGCAGTGGCTGCTGCTGGGGTGGGCGCTGCTGGTGCTGGTGTTCTTCAGCGCCAGCCCCGGCAAGCGCGAGGTCTACCTGCTGCCGATGCTGCCTGCCGTGGCCCTTGCCGCCGCGCCCCTGCTGCCCGGCCTGCTGCGCAGGCTGTGCGTGCGCCGGTATCTGTTCGGTTACAGCCTGGTGCTGATGCTGGCAACCGCCGTGCTGGGCGTGATGCTGCTCACCGAAAGTCACTGGGCGCAGGCGCAGCTGCAGCGGCGTGCGATGCCCGACACCCTGCTGCCGGTGCTGGGCGACGGCCTGCTGACGTTCGCGATCGCCGTGGCTACCCTGGCCGTGTGGTTGCGCGTGCGGCGCGCCGCCACCCTGGTACTGCTCACCCACGGCCTGCTGTGGATGCTGTACGGCCTGGTGCTGATTCCGGCGCTCGACCCCTACGCCTCGTCGTCGGCGCTGATGCGCCGGGTCGGCGCGAGGATCGGCCCCGATGCCGAACTGGCACTGGTGGCCTGGCGCGAGCAGAACCTGCTGCAGGCCGACCGCGCCGTGCGCGAGTTCGGCTTCAAGCGGCCCTGGCCTGAACAGTGGCACGACGCCGGCCCCTGGCTGGCCGAAGCACCCGACCGGCGCTGGCTGCTGGTACTCGACAAGGCCATGAGTCCCTGCGTGGATGCCGCCCAGGTGATCGACATCGGCGTCGCCAACCGCAACCGCTGGCAACTGGTGCCCGGCACTGCCTGGGATTCCGGCTGCCACGCCGAGCGGGCCGGCGCCAACGAAGAAGAAGACTGAATCATCCCCCACGCGGGCCGGCGGTTAACCCGGCCCGAACGCAGGTCCGACCCTTCTCCGACATCAACCTGACGAGCATGGCGCCGGTTCATCGTCACGGTGTTTTCCTGCATGTCCGTCCGTCCTCCCGTCTCCGGGGTTGCTTCGGCCTACTCCACGCTGGCATCGCGGTTCGCCGTGACCCACCTGTGGCTTCCACTGCTCATCGTGCTTCCCCTGTTCGCCGTGTTCATGGAGGGGGGAGCCGATCAATGGCTGGCTGACCACCTGTTCCGGTTGGAGGGCGGCCGCTGGGCACTGCAGGACGCGTGGTTCACCCGTTCGCTGGTGCACCGGGGCGGCAAGTGGTTCAGCACCGCCGCGGCGCTCGTGGTGATACTGCTGAGCTTTCACCACTGGCGCCGCGGACGTGATCGCACCCTGCGGTGGGCGCTGCTTTATGTCGTAATTGCCCTGGCTCTGGGAACCGGCGGCGTGTCTCTGCTGAAGTCGCTGGTGCCGATGGACTGCCCGTGGGATCTGCTGCGCTACGGCGGCCACCAGCCTTATATCGGGCTTTTCAGCCATCGTCCGGCCGACATGCCGGTGATCGCGTGCTTTCCCGCCGGCCATGCCAGTGCCGGCTATGCCTGGCTGAGCCTGTACTTTTTCGCCCTGCTGTGGCGTCCTGCCTGGCGCTGGACCGGCCTGGCACTGGGCCTGGGCAGCGGGCTGCTGTTCGGCATCAGCCAGCAGCTGCGGGGTGCACATTTTCTGTCGCATGACCTTGCCACAGCCCTGCTGTGCTGGCTGCTGTCACTGGGGCTGTACGTTCTGGTCCGCCATCACCTGGACCGCACCAACCGCCTGGAGGCGAACGCATGAATGCTTCGGTCCAACGCTCGTTCCGTGTGCCATCGCTGGCCGTCCTGCGCAGCTGGCGGCCACAGCTGTCCACCGAGGCGTTGATCGCGCTGACCAGCCTGTTCTTCGCCCTGGCCGGCAACGGCCTGTTCTGGCGCAGCGCGATGGCCAGCCACCCGGAGAGCCTGCGCTACG
This sequence comes from Stenotrophomonas sp. STEN008, assembly GCF_056760435.1. NCBI lineage: Bacteria > Pseudomonadati > Pseudomonadota > Gammaproteobacteria > Lysobacterales > Lysobacteraceae > Stenotrophomonas > Stenotrophomonas sp. STEN008. The sequence continues at coordinate 30,812 of NZ_JBRRET010000036.1, forward strand.
CGGTGTCGCTGCTGCTGTTGCTGCTCGGCACGCATGGCCTGCTGCTGGGCCTGCTGGTCTGGCGCTGGAACGCCAAGTTGGTGATCAGCGCGCTGCTGCTGGTAACGGCCTTCGCCGCCCACTACATGAGCCGTTACCACATCTATCTGGACGCGGACATGCTGCGCAACGTGCTGGCGACCGATCCGAAGGAAAGCCGCGAACTGATGACGGTCTCGCTGCTGTGGCCGGTACTGCTGCTGGCGGCACTGCCGATGGTGCTGGTGTGGCGGGTGCAGCTGCAGCGGCGCAGCTGGGGGCGCAGCCTGCTGTGGCGCCTGGGCTTCCTGGCGGTGGCTGCGGTGACCGCTGTTGGCGGTGCACTGATCTCGTTCCAGGACGTCTCCGCACTGATGCGCAACCAGCGTGAAGTGCGTTACCTCGCCACCCCGGCCAACGTGCTGCTGGGTCTTCCACGTGCACTGCGCGGCGACAACCCGGTGCAGCGCGCGCCGAAACTGCCGATCGGCACCGACGCCAAGGCCACCCCACGCGCTCCGGCGAGCAAACCGCGGCTGCTGGTAATCGTGATGGGCGAGACCGTGCGTGCACAGAACTGGGGCCTCAACGGCGGCCGCAATACCACGCCGGAACTGGCCCAGGCACCGGTGATCAACTTCCCCGACATGCACTCCTGCGGCACCAGCACCGAAGTTTCGCTGCCCTGCCTGTTCTCGCCATGGGGACGCCACGACTACGACGAGAAGAAGATCCGCGCGCACCAGTCGCTGCTGCACGTACTGAACCGTGCCGGCATCGCACCGCTGTGGCGTGACAACCAGTCCGGCTGCAAAGGCGTGTGCGAAGGACTGGACTTCCAGTCGCTGTCCGATGCGACCACCCCGGGCCTGTGCGCCGACGGCCGCTGCATGGACGAGATCCTGCTGCAGGACCTGGCCACCCAGGTGCGTGCCAAACCCGGCGACCGCGTGGTCGTGCTGCACCAGCTGGGCAACCATGGCCCGGCGTACTTCGAGCGCTATCCGGCCGCCTTTGCCCGCTTCAAGCCAACCTGCGACACCCGTGACATCGGCCGTTGCTCACGCGAAGAGATCACCAACAGCTATGACAATGCCGTGCTGTACACCGATCATTTCCTGAGCAAGACCATCGGCACGCTGCAGGGCATGCAGGACTACGACACAGCGATGATCTACCTGTCCGACCATGGCGAATCGCTGGGTGAGAAGGGCCTGTACCTGCACGGCGTGCCCTATGCGATCGCCCCGGCCGAGCAGACCCGCGTACCGATGACGATGTGGTTCTCGCCGGGCTTCGCCAGCAGTCGCGGGCTGGACCTGCAATGCGTGCGCAAGCGTTCGGCAGCGTATACCGACCACGACAACCTGTTCCCGTCGGTGCTGGGCCTGATGCAGGTGAAGACGGCGCTGTACGAGCGCGATCGCGACGTGTTCGCCGGCTGCGAGAGTTGAGGGGGGTTCGGCAGGGCTTGCAGCCCTGCACCCGCAGAAGCCGAGGCAACGTCAAAAGCCGAAGCGCATTCCGTGGGATGGCGGGGCACTGTGGGTTCGCGGGGACGGCGCAAGTACGTCCATGTAGCCTTGGTCGCGCCATCCATGGCGCTCACACCCCGCAAACCCACAGTACCCTGCCTTCGACAGGTTCACTCCGCTGTTGGTAGGTGAAATTCCGGGGTCAGATCCGTCTTCCTGCGGAAAACGGATCTGACCCCAATTTGATTGTCGATACCTGACAGATGTGCCGACCAAGGTCGACACCCACCAACAGCCGCCGCGATCTGTCAGAGGTGGGGCGGTGTGGGATTGCAGGACCGTTGGCGCCATGGATGGCGCCATCGAGCCCCCATGGATGGGTTTACGGCGTGTCCTGCAAGCCCACACCGCCCCGCCATCCCACGGATAGCCCGCTGTTGCTGTTGCTTTGGCCTTTGCCCTTGCTGGAAGGCTTCTGCGGGTGCCGGGCGCGGCCCGGCCGACTTCCGCCACTTGCGGTGGCAGCGCCTGCCCACTAGCCTTCGGCCGTCGTTCACCACCCAAGGACCGCCCGTGAAACACCGTCATCTCCTGCTGGCCGCTGCTGTCGCCGCCGCCACGCTGGCCCTGGCTGCCTGCAAGAAGGAAGCGTCCCCCGGCGCCGAGACCGCCGGCAGCAGCGCACCGGCCGGCGAGACCGCCGACCAGTTCGTTGCCCGCATCAATGCCGAATACAAGGCTGCCTATCCGGAGATGACCTCGGCGCAGTGGCTGTCTTCCACCTACATCAACAGCGATTCGGAGCGCATCGCGGCCAAGGCCAACGAGCGTTCACTGACCCAGCTCAACAGCTGGATCGAGCAGGCCGCGAAGTTCGAGGGCCAGCCGATGAGCGCAGACAGCAAGCGTGCGATCCATCTGCTGAAGCTGATGTCCTCGATGCCGGCACCGCGCGACCCGGCCAAGCTGGCCGAGCTGACCCAGATCGCCACCCGCATGGAGGGCAGCTACGGTGCCGGCAAGTACTGCACCGATGCCAACGACCCGGCCTCCTGCCGCCAGCTGGGGGAACTGGAACAGGTGCTGGCACGCAGCCGCGACTACGACGCGCAGCTTGACGCCTGGCAGGGCTGGCACAGCACCACGCGGAACATGCGTGGCGACTACCAGAAGTTCGTCAGCCTGGTGAACGAAGGTGCCAAGGGCATGGGCTTCACCGATGCCGGGCAGATGTGGCGCAGCGGCTATGACATGCCGCCGGAGCAGATCGGGCCGGAAACCGACCGCCTGTGGGAGCAGGTCAAGCCGATGTACGAGCAGCTGCACTGCTACGCGCGCGGGAAGCTGGACAAGACCTACGGCAAGGACAAGGCCGAGGTGGGTAATGGCCTGATCGCCGCGCACCTGCTGGGCAACATGTGGCAGCAGGACTGGTCCAACCTGTGGGACCAGCTGGAGCCCTATCCCGGTGCCGGAAGCCTGGACATCACCGCAGCACTGGAAAAGCAGTACCAGACCAACCTGAGTGCTGCGCTGGCCAAGGCTGGCAGGGATGCCAGCGTCGCGGGCCAGTACAGGGCACAGCGCGAAGCCGAACTGCGTACCGCGAAACAGATGACCGAGCGCGCACAGGATTTCTACGTGTCGCTGGGCATGCCCTCGCTGCCGCAGTCGTACTGGGACAAGACCCAGTTCATCAAGCCTGACGACCGTGACGTGGTCTGCCACGCCAGCGCCTGGGACATGAACATGGAAGGCGATGTGCGCACCAAGATGTGCATCAAGCCGAACGAAGAGAACTTCACCACCATCTATCACGAGCTGGGCCACATCTATTACGACCTGGCCTACAACCCGTTGCCGCCCCTGTTCCAGGGCGGCGCCAACGATGGCTTCCACGAAGCAATCGGCGACACGATCGTGCTGGCGATGACGCCCAAGTACCTGAATTCGATCGGTCTCGTTGATGCACCGCAGGAAAGCCGCGAGGCCGTGATCAACGCGCAGATGCGCATGGCGCTGTCGGGCGTTTCATTCCTGCCCTTCGGCCTGATGATCGACCGCTGGCGCTGGGGCGTGTTTGATGGATCGATCACCGCCGACAACTACAACAAGGCATGGTGGGATCTGAAGGCCAAATACCAGGGCGTTGCCCCGGCCAGCACCCGCGGCGAGGAGTTCTTCGATCCGGGCGCGAAGTACCACGTGCCGGGCAATACGCCGTACACCCGCTACTTCCTCGCCCGCATCCTGCAGTTCCAGTTCTACAAGGGCCTGTGCGATGCATCGGGTTACAAGGGCCCGCTGCACGAGTGCACCTTCTACGGCAACAAGGAAGCCGGCCAGAAGTACTGGGCGATGCTCAGCAAGGGCGCCAGCCAGCCGTGGCAGGCCACGCTGAAGGAGCTGACCGGCACCGACAAGCTGGATGCCGGCCCGATGATCGAGTACTTCAGCCCGGTCAATGAGTGGCTCAAGCAGCAGAACGAAGGCCAGATGTGCGGCTGGCAGGCCAGCGCTGCGGCCCCGGTGGCGAAATGAGAAAAGGGGCGGATCCGCGAGGATCCACCCCTTTCGTTCCGGTGGCGCCGGGCCATGCCCGGCGGCCTTGATCACACCGCTGCGTTCGCCGGGCATGGCCCGGCGCTACCCCCTACAGGTCAGCTGTTCTTGTTCGCCGCCCGCGCGGCGGCCAGCTCGGCCTTGTATTACTAGAAGGTCTGGCCCTTCTCCCTGGCCTCGGCCTGCGCGGCATCGCGCAGCGCGTCGGAATACATCAGACGCACCGGCGTACCGTTGCGCTCGTGCAGTTCACCGGCCTGCATGATCAACGCCAGTACCTGCGCGGCGCTCTCGCTATGCCCGGCGATACGGCCATCCATGCCCAGCACCCACTCGCCATCGCGGCGCACGACACCTGCCAGCAGCGTGCGCTGCGCATCACGCAGTTCGGCATGCGGCTCCACCGGCGAAGTCTGGGCAGCGGCCTTGTTGGCAGCCTTCTCTTCCTGGCGGCGGCGCTGGTCGCGACGGGTCTTGGAGGTGGTGGACATGGGGGCGGCATCGCTACGGGGGGGCGCAAGGATAGCGCACCCCGGCCGTGGCGCCGCTTCACGGGTCGCCCGCCACCGCCCCTGCGGCCGGTCAGAGGTCCGTGACCAAGGCCTGCACTGCGCGCTCACGGCGGTGTTCCCAGTACCAGAACACAAACCCGGCGGCGAAGAAGCCGGCCTGGCCCAGCGCCAGATGCAGCGGGCTGGCACTGAGCAGGGGCGACACGACGCCGGCCACCACGGTGCTGACCATCAGCTGCGCGAAGGCCTGCAGCGACGAGGCCAGGCCGCGCTGGTGCGGATACATGTCGAGCACGGCCAGCGCCAGGATCGGGAAGATCAGCGCCATGCCCATGCCGCCCAGGAAAATGGGCAGTACCGCCCACGGCAGCGCGAACTGCGGCGCCAGCACCACGTAGCCGACGTTGAGCAGTGTCGACAGCGCGCACAGGGAGAAGCCGATGGTCACCTGCCGGGTCGGCGTGGTGTGCCCGGCCATGCGCCCGGACAGGAACGCGCCGGCCGTCATGCCACCGATGGTGGGAATGAACAGCCAGGCGAAGTCGCCTTCGCCCAGATGCAGGTGCTGCATCACGAACACCGGCGCGGACGCGATGTACAGGAAAATGCCGCCGAAGCCGATGCTGCCGGCCAGTGCCAGGCGCAGGAAACGCGGGTTGAAGCCGATGCGCACATAGTCACGCAGCAGTGCGCGCGGCGACAGCGGTACCCGCGCCTCCGGCGGATGCGTTTCCGGCAGGAAGCGCGCGGTGGCCACCAGCAGCAGCAGCGAGAAAACCACGAGGAACCAGAAGATCAGCGGCCAGCCGGCACCGCTGAGCAGAATCCAGCCACCGATGATCGGGGCGATGGCCGGCGCGATGCCGAACAGCATCGAGACCTGGCTCATCAACCGCTGGGCGTCATGGCCGTGGTACAGGTCACGGATCACCGCGCGGCCGACGATCATGCCCACGCCCGCCGACAGGCCCTGCAGCGCGCGGAACGCCAGCAGGGTCGGCAGGTCAGTGGACAGCGCGCAGCCGACCGAGGCCCCGGCAAACACCACCAGGCCGCCGAGGATCACCCGCTTGCGGCCCCAGGCATCGGACAGCGGCCCGTGCGCCAGGCTCATCAGGCCATAGAACAGCAGGTAGACGCTGATGGTCTGCTGGACGGCCACCTCATCCACCGCCAGGCGCTGGGCCAGCTGCGGGAAGGCCGGGAAAATGGTGTCGATGGAGAACGGGCCGAACATGGCCAGGCCCGCGAGCAGCAGGGCCATGCGACGAGTGGACGGAGCAACAGCGGCGGTCATGTGAACGGTGTCCGGCAAGGCCATGCGCGGCACGCACGGCGGGCGCCGGTCCCGCTGCAGCAGGGACGGCGCCAGATGAATTCGGGTATCCGCTCATCATAGGCGGGGAATGCGCCCGATGCCATGCAGCACCGCACAAAACGCACGCCCCGGGCCATCGGCCATTCAGGCGCCGGCCCTGCCCGGGCGGCCCCGGCAGCAGGCCATAACCGGCTATAATCGGCGGGCAACACGGTGGGAGAAGCGGAACACCGCTGCCGAAGGCGCAACGCCCGTAATCGCTCAGGCCCGATACCACCCGCAACACAACTCTGGAGAGACCGGTTCGATCCGGCGCCGAAGGGGCACGAAGCTGCGGCCAGCCGCGCTTCCAAACTCTCAGGCAAAAGGACAGAGGGGCGCCCCGCAGCCCGCCATCCGGCGGCTTGTGCCCGTGCGTGTGCCCTTTCCTGACGGATCCTTCGCCATGTCCCAGAACACCCCTTCCCTGCGTGAGCTCGAGCACCACAGTGCGTTCGTCGAGCGCCATATCGGCCCCAATGACGCCGAGATCGCGCAGATGCTCGACGTCGTCGGCCACGCGTCGCTGGATGCGATGACCGATGCCATCGTGCCGGCCAAGATCAAGTCGCCGGCAGCGCTGGCGCTGCCGGAGTCGATCACCGAAGTGGAGGCGCTGGCGAAGATCCGCGCGATCGCCGACAAGAACACCGTGCTGCGCAGCTTCATCGGCCAGGGGTATTACGGCACCCACACGCCGAACGTGATCCTGCGCAACATCCTGGAAAACCCGGCCTGGTACACCGCCTACACCCCGTACCAGGCAGAGATCTCGCAGGGCCGCATGGAAGCGCTGATCAACTTCCAGACCCTGTGCGCCGACCTGACCGGCATGGAGATCGCCAACGCCTCGCTGCTGGACGAAGCCACCGCAGCGGCCGAAGCGATGACCCTGGCCAAGCGTTCGGCCAAGTCGAAGTCGGACACCTTCTTCGTGCACGATGCCGTGCACCCGCAGACCCTGGAGCTGCTGCGCACCCGCGCCGAGCCCATGGGCATCGTGCTGCGCGTCGGCACCCCGGCCGAAGCGCTGGAAGCAGACAGCTTCGGCGTGCTGCTGCAGTATCCGGATACGTTCGGCCAGGTGGCCGACTACCGGGCACTGGTCGAGGCCGTGCATGCACGCGGCGGCCTGGTCGCCGTGGCCACCGATCTGCTGGCGCTGACCCTGCTCGCCGCACCGGGCGAATGGGGCGCGGACATCGTGGTCGGCAACAGCCAGCGTTTCGGCGTGCCGTTCGGCTTCGGTGGCCCGCACGCGGCGTTCATGGCCTGCCGCGATGCCTACAAGCGCTCGATGCCCGGCCGCCTGATCGGCGTCTCGATCGATGCGCAGGGCAACCCGGCCTACCGCCTGACCCTGCAGACCCGCGAGCAGCATATCCGCCGCGAGAAGGCCACCTCCAACATCTGTACCGCACAGGTCCTGCTGGCGGTGATGGCCTCGATGTACGCCGTCTACCACGGTCCGGAAGGCCTGACCCGCATCGCCCGCCGCACCCACCGCCTGGCCGCGATCCTGGCCGCCGCACTGCGCAAGGCCGGCGTGCAGGTTGCTGGCGACTTCTTCGACACCCTGCACGTCACCGGTGTGCACGCCGATGAGATCCACGCCAAGGCGCGCGCCGCCGGCTACAACCTGCGCGCGATCGACAGCGACTCGGTCGGCATCAGCCTGGACGAGACCGCCACCCGCGCCGATGTGGTCGCGCTGGCCGCCGTCTTCGGTGCCCAAGCCGATGTCGATGCACTGGATGCCAGCACCGCCGACGCGCTGCCGGCCGGGCTGCTGCGCCAGTCCGCGTTCCTGACCCATCCGGTGTTCAACACGCACCACAGCGAGCACGAACTGCTGCGCTACCTGCGTTCACTGGCCGACAAGGACTTGGCGATGGACCGCACGATGATCCCGCTGGGCTCGTGCACCATGAAGCTCAACGCCACCGCCGAGATGATCCCGGTGACCTGGCCGGAGTTCTCGCAGATCCATCCGCTGGTGCCGGCCGACCAGGCGCTGGGCTACAAGGAACTGATCGAGTCGCTGGAAGCGATGCTGGTCGAATGCACCGGCTACGATGCGGTCAGCCTGCAGCCGAACTCGGGTGCACAGGGCGAGTACGCCGGCCTGCTGGCGATCCGCGCCTACCACCGCTCGCGTGGTGAGGAGCATCGCGACATCTGCCTGATTCCGGATTCGGCCCACGGTACCAACCCGGCCTCGGCACAGATGTGCGGCATGAAGGTGGTGGTCACCAAGACCGATGCCAACGGCAATGTCGATGTCGAGGACATCCGCCTCAACGCCGAGAAGTACAGCGACCGCCTGGCCGCGATCATGATGACCTACCCGTCCACGCACGGCGTGTTCGAGGAGGAGGTGGTCGAGATCTGCGAAATCATCCACAAGCACGGCGGCCAGGTGTACACCGACGGTGCCAACATGAACGCCCTGGTCGGCGTGGCCAAGCCGGGCAAGTGGGGTTCGGACGTTTCCCACCTGAACCTGCACAAGACCTTCTGCATCCCGCACGGCGGCGGCGGCCCGGGCGTCGGCCCGTGCGCGGTCAAGGCGCACCTGGCCCCGTTCCTGCCGGGCAAGTTGGGTGACAACGGCCCGGTCGGCATGGTCAGCGCCGCCAGCTTCGGCAGCGCCTCGATCCTGCCGATCAGCTGGATGTACATCGCGATGATGGGCCGCGAGGGCCTGCGCAAGGCGACCCAGGTCGCGCAGCTCAATGCCAACTACATCGCCAAGCGCCTGGCGCCGCACTTCAGGACGCTGTACACCGGCCGCAACGGCCTGGTGGCGCATGAGTGCATCCTCGATGTGCGCCCGCTGGAGAAGAGCAGCGGCATCGGCGCCGAGGACGTGGCCAAGCGCCTGATCGACTTCGGCTTCCACGCGCCGACGCTGAGCTTCCCGGTGGCCGGCACGCTGATGGTCGAGCCCACCGAAAGCGAGTCGCTGCATGAGCTGGACCGCTTCATCGATGCCATGATCCAGATCCGCGAGGAAATCCGTGCGATCGAGGATGGCCGCCTGGACCGCGAGGACAATCCGCTGAAGAACGCGCCGCACACCGCCACTGCGGTGACGGCCAGCGAGTGGACCCACGCCTACCCGCGCGAGCTGGCCGCCTTCCCGCTGCCCAGCCTGAAGCTGCAGAAGTACTGGCCGCCGGTGGCCCGCGTCGACAACGTCTACGGCGACAAGAACGTGATGTGCGCCTGCATCCCGGTCGACGCCTACAAGGACGATGAAGTCGAAGCGTGATTGACGGAACGGCCCGCGCAAGCGGGCCGTTTTCGTTTACGGTAGCGGCGGGGCCCGGCCCCCGCCCCGCGCCGGGGGCCCCCGCACCGCGCCCCCCAAAGCCCCCCCGGCAACAGGCCCCGCCACCCCCAACCGCGCCGGCACCCCCCCCCGCGC